>CAJWWL010000005.1 GCA_913048125.1 uncultured Opitutia bacterium
CTGTTTCCAGACATGCTGGACTATTACGTTAGAAAAGATGCTAATGGCGAAGGCGTTCTATCGAAGATGCTCTCCAGAATTCCCGACCAACCTCTGGCTGCAGGACTACTTGACGTTCGAACAGTTCTTTTTGGGGGAATTCTAGGTTCCCTTTATTCGCTGCTTCAATTTATTTTCTCTCCGATTTGGGGCGGACTTTCAGACCGGATCGGCAGGCGTCGAGTGCTTCAGTACACTGTAGCCTCAACGGCAATTGGCTATCTAATTTGGGTGTTTTCTGGAAACTTTTGGCTGTTGGTTCTGTCGAGGGTTACAGCTGGTATCGCAAGCGGTAACATAGCAGTAGCAACAGCTGCGGTGGCAGACCTTACATCTAGGGAGAACCGTTCTAAAGGCATGGCCCTTGTGGGTATTGCATTTGGACTAGGTTTTGTTGTAGGTCCAGCAATAGGTGGTGTATCTGCTGGGTTGAGCGCAGATTGGGATAAATTTGGACTCAATCCTTTTTCTTTCCCTGCATTGATTAGTCTTGGACTCGCTCTAACAAACCTTTTTCAGATCCAGAAGTATTTTAAGGAGACACTGCCTACCGAAAATACCAATGTAGGCAATGCAACCCCATCAAGCGATCTTGGACGCTACCCAGTGTTTTCACTATTGAGAACAGGAGCTCGTCCAGTAGTACTGCTATGTTTGCTTCATTTGATTTTCTTCACTGTATTCAGTGGGATGGAGTTCACATTGACCTTCCTTGCTAAGGAACGGCTTGGGTTCGACGCCAAATTCAATGGCTACATGTTTATAGTTATTGGGGTCACCATGATTATTGTACAAGGTGCTGTTGTGCGAAGATTGGCCAAACCAGTAGGTGAAAAGAAACTGACTGCTGCTGGTATTCTTTTCGCTATGGCTGCTTTTTGGCTTTTGGCTACAGCACCTTCAGTAGATGTGAAGGAATTTTTCTCATCTGCATTTTTCAACAGCCAGTTCATGTGGGGCTTAGTCTGCATGTCTTGTGCAATTGGTCTCGTTAGTCCATGTATCTCAGCGCTAGTCTCTCTACACTCTTCACCACAGCAACAAGGCAGAAACCTCGGTTTACTTCGCTCAGCAGGTGCCTTGGCTCGCGTAATAGGACCAGTTATGGCAGCAATTCTCTACTTCGTACAATCTGCTGGGTTAGCCTACAAGACAGGAGCTTGTATTCTTTTATTACCTTTTGCTCTTACTATGTTTGTCAAAACACCTACACAAAAGAATTGAAAAAAACTTACAGCAAAGGATAATAAGCAAACATTTTACCCTAGGTAATCACTTAATCCAACAATCCAGCAGCTGGAATCCAATGGACCAGCTGCTATTTTAGTATCACAGCAACAAATGGACAAAGAGGTCATAGACGCTCTAATTGAAAAAAAGCCCAAGTTGATCGCTTACCGCGAGAAACTTGAAGCGATGCAACCAGGCTCGTTTATAGTTCACAAAAGCTGGGGGCTTGGACAAATCGTAAGTTACGATCAGGCGCTAGGCAAAGTGATCATAAATTTTGAGAATGAGGAAAAACAGGGTCACGCAATGGATCCAGCCTTTTTCGTAGACAAAATTGATGTGATACCTGAAGGCCACATCATAGCAAGGCATCGTCAGGATCCCGCTGAAATTGATCAGCAACTTAAAGATTCAAGAGTCGAAATCATCATACAAATTCTTCAACAGAAAAATAATCGCCAAGCATCCATACTGGACATTGAGAAAACACTTTCACTGCTGATTGGTGAGAGCAAGTACAAGAAATGGTGGAATGCCACCAAGAAAGAACTCGTTAAGGACCCCCGGATAGGTGTACCTGCAAAAAAGTCAGAGCCATACATCTTGCGTGATGTTCCCATCAGCCCAGAGGAGGAAATACTGGAAGAATTTCGCAGCATACGAAATTCAAAGAATAAGATATTACTAGCCGAGAAGCTCTTCGCACTTTCCACTGACAAAACTGATCTTAAGAAGGATTTACCTGAGATACTTGATACGCTCACGCAGAGTATCAAAGAATCATCGTCGCAACTCAGCCAAGCTGACCGCCTTCATGGAGTTTGGGTGCGTAATGATCTCGCAAGGGATATCCATGAAGATGTTGAAATCTTAGAACCAACATCAGCTTCAATCATTCAGGAGACAGCCAGTTTTGTGAATCTAGCGGCAGATCTCCCATCTGGATACTACGGCCGACTATTGGACCTACTGACGAGAGTTTTCCCTGAGAAATGGACGACGATAACACTCAGCATTATCAAGGAGGGATCAGGAAAACTATTAAGCGAGGCAATCAGCTTCCTAACAAAGCAGGATCAATGGGATCTTCTACAAGAATCCATGGATCGTTGGGTTTCTGAACAAGGCATAAAAAGCCCGGTTCTACTTTGGATTGTAAAAAACAGACAAACCAAGAAATACGAGAAGACATTAAACAGCTTAGCCACCCCCAAGCTTCTAAGCGCAATCTTCTATGCTATTGACTACGAGGCACTGCAAAAGACTACTAACAAACGGATACCATTAGCTGATGTATTAAGCGAAGATAGAGATCTCATACCTGACCTTCTCGCAGATGCAGATGTTGAAACTGCTCGTGATCTCGCGCAAAGTCTTATAAGCAATCAAGGTTTCGAAGAGTTGACAAAAAAATCCCTTCTAGCTCGATTTATTAGACAATTTCCAACGATACAGGAACTGGTAACCGGAGATGTTTCTGAGGTCAAAGATGACCTTATTGTATCACAGAAGAGCTTTGATGCCAGACAACTTGAGTACAAAGAATTGGTCGAAGTCAAAATACCAGAAAATAAAGAAGCTATTGCGACAGCCCGTGAACATGGTGATCTCAGAGAGAATGCTGAGTACAAAATGGCCCGTGAGGACCAAACCACTCTAATGGCAAGAAAGGCTCAGCTCGAAGTAGATTTACAGCGTGCACAAATAACCGACTTTACTGCGGTATCTGCCGATGCAGTAGGTATAGGCAGTATCGTCGACTTAGAAGCAGGTTCTACGGGCCAAAAAGTTACCTACTCGATTCTAGGTGCTTGGGATAGTGATCCTGACAAAAACATTCTTTCTTACAAAACCCCATTAGGACAAAGCCTTCTTGGTAGTAGCGTGGGCGAGTCCGTAGAAATCGAAATAGACAATCTACGAGAGACTTGGACAGTTAAGGGACTAGCTCGTTGGGTAGACAATAATTAACACCAATACAGTCATCTTAAGCGTCAACGAGCTTACCGCGGCTGGGTTGTACACTGCTTAATGCTGGAAACGGTTGGCGAGTGTAAGAAGATCAGTCGCGGGAAGCTTACTTCAAAAGAATCTTTATACCCCTTCTTAAGTAAGTTGGTACATCAAGGTCTTCACCATTGAAAAGATTTTTTTCGGTTTTGTCGAAAAATCCGCGGCTCTCATCAATATCATCCAAAAATTCGAACTCACCTTGAGTTGTGCTTGAATGAACCAAGTCCCTTTTTGTGGACCTTTTGGTTTTACTTGTTTTGTCAGGCTGATCGAAATTGAGTAGTTCTTCTCTTTGAGATGCTTCAGGAATCTTTCTTAATCTACGAGAAGAGTTCAAATTGGTCGTTCCCAAAATAAACACTTCAATGGTATCACCTTGGTTCTCATCGATTACTGCACCCATTGCAGTATTTTCTCCTCCACCAAACTCAGAGTGTAGAAAATTCATAATTTGAGTGACCTCACCCATTCCTAAGTTTGGACCACCTGTGATATTGACAATGAGATTGTCAGCCTTGAGAGAGTTTACAGGAGTACGCAGCATTGGGCAAAGTGTCAGGTTCTCAAGAGCTTTGGTTGCAGCATCTTCACCAGATCCAATACCAACACCAAATAATGTCTTTCCTCCACGCTCAACGAATGCGTTCCGCAGAGTACTGTAATCAATATTGCAAATACCAGTCTTGCAAATGAGCGACAAGATAGCCTCTATTCCTGTCCTGATCCAATCCTTAGCCTGAGCAAAAGCTTTCAAAACACTTGAATCTCCATCATCTCCTTGAAGAAGAACATCATTAGGAAGAGGTATTACAGCGTCGGATGCTTTGCGTAGTTTCATAAGCCCTTCATCTGCTAGATTCTTTTTTCTAGCACCCTCAAATGTAAAGGGGAGTGTAACATAAGAGATAACAAGTGCATCCATCGAAGATGCAACTTCTGCTACGACAGGAGCAGCACCAGTCCCCGTACCGCCACCAAGTCCTGAAATGACAAATACGATGTCTGGATTACCAATTATATTTCGGAGTGTATCACGATCTTGATCAGCAGCATTATGGCCAAGTTCCGCCTCGCCACCAGTCCCAAGCCCACGAGTGACATTCCTCCCTATCAAGCATTTATTATCTGTAGGAGAATTCTCAAGTGCAGCTCGGTCTGTATTTACGATAGAAAACTTACAATTTCCTAAACCAGAAATCTCTAGGCTCAAGCAATCGACAATATTAGAACCAGCGCCACCGACACCGATAATTTGTACCCTCAAGCCGTTTTCTTCGCTGCTACCACTAAACATTTTGTTGGGGATATTGAAATTATCATTGTTCATGGAGAATTACCTTTGGGATGTGAACATGCCTTTTAGTTTTCTTATGAGACCACTACTGCGTTGCTGAACTGCTGGATAGTGTTTTGCAGCATGAAGCATCAATCCAATTGCGGTACTGTTTTCGGGAATACGTAAAGACTCATCTACCCAATTTGGTGGATATCCTTGCTCAGAGGGTATTCCAAAGAACTCAGAGGCCAATTCTAAGGCTCCTCGCAATTGAGAACCTCCACCGGTAAGTACAATATGCCTTGGCGCTTCTTCTTTAATCAAATCACTCAATTCATCCTTGATCACTAGAAAAAGCTCCTCAGCACGAACTTTAAGTATCTTGTGGATTGAGCGCAATGGAATCTCTCTATCACCTATTGAATAATCGCCGCGGAGCCAAACCTTCTGCTTGTTGTCTACCTCATCAATAAGCAAAGTACCTTCACGCTTTTTTAAATCTTCTGCTGAGCGGGTATTAATTCTCAGTCCCATACTAAGGTCATTAGTAAAATGATCACCTCCAACACAAACTACACCCGTACGAATAACGTAATTATTTCGGTACAATGCGTAATCAGTAGTCCCTCGACCAATGTCAATAACCAGAGCACCTGTTTCCTTCATGGGTGGAAAGACTGAGGACTCGCCGGAGCAGATGCTTGAAAGTATCATATCATCTACATCCAAACCAAAACCATTGATCGCATGAATATGATTCCCAATGGCGTTTTCATCACCATGTACGGCCCAGAAACCCACCTCAAGGTTGTCACCTTGGAGACCAACTGGCGACCGAACTGACTTTCCATCTAGTAGAAAAGGATTACGGACATGATTTACATACAAACGACGTTCAGGTAGTCGACGGCTCTTAGCATCTTCAACTGCCCGAGTAACATCTTGCTCGACCACGCGCCCGTCATGCGAGCTAACATGCGCAGAGCCTCTATTGAACGTTCCTTCCAGATGACCACCAGACATAGAGAGGTAAATAGCATCTATGTTGACGCCAGCGGAACGTTCTGCCTCAGCGATTGCAGCATGAGTAACTTTAGTGGCATCATTGAAGTCGATTATTTCCCCCTTCTTGATACCTGCTGAAATCTTTTTTCCGTAGCCAATGAGACTGACTGACTGTTCACCACCTAATTCTCCAACAAGTACAAGGACTTTTGAAGTACCTATCTCTACTGCACCAATAATTTTATTCCGACTCATGATAGTAACAGATTTCTAAAAGAGTAAGGTTTGATTGGCTTTGTTTACACCACCCGATGAAGTGACCAATTCATTTTGAAAGCGTACGGTAGCTGACTTTCTCCCAGGCAAATCAATCAGCGCGAGAGGTGTCCATTCTTCCCTATCAGAATAACTTAGCACGTACTCCAAACGTACAAGCTGTGCTAGATAATCCATTTCGGTTGAAAAAATGATTTCCTTTGCATCTTTCGAACGAACACGAATTAAGCCCTCTAAGTCCTCTCCCCCCTTTGAGACGTCAAAACGAATCCGATTCCAATCACGAAGAATATCTGGATAGTGCACACGGGCGACATCCATAAGAGGCTTAATTTTGGCAACAACTTCTAATGGCAAGAAGCCATCTGGACCTTTCAAAAGGCGCCCTCCAAAGAGAATAGGCAGCTCATTAATAATGGCAGACGGATGACCAATACCTTCAAAAACAACACCCTGATCTGAAACAAGTAGACACTTCTTACCAGTGTCTGGGTCTGATATGTATATCTTAAGAATAGGCATATGCTCAGTGACCTTGACTCGCAAGATATCAGGATACCTACGCTGCACTTCAGCATTCGCAACTTGTCCAAACTTATGAAGGCTCTCTTTTAACTCCAAAAGATCAATTTCCATCAAATCTGCATCCTTTGGTATAGAAAGAGCTTCCTGAAGCCAAACGTGGTCAAGGCTTCCGTTAGTGTGAAATTCTAATTTACCCAATTTACCGGAGGGACCAGCTAGATTCACATCGAGGGGATTACTTGTGAAGTAACTAACAGCAAGTACTAGAAATGAGATACCGCTGATACCAGCTAGACATAGGGCAATCGTTTGGAAACGAATACGAATACGCCTCCACCACGCAACTCGTGTTGATGGCTTTCGAACCTTAGACTGTCTAACTGCAGTCCAGTCCCTGCCTTTACTACGTTTAGCCTTGCTCTTATTAGACATATAAATTTTTCAAGCCCACTTCTTTTGGAATCTTCCAATTGCAGGTGCTAGCATTTCACTAACTAGACCATCAAAGTCCCTGCCAGTACACATTGCGCTCATTGGCAGAAGACTATTCTCGGTCATTCCAGGCAGAGTATTTATTTCAAGCAAGAAGACCTCCCAACGTTTTCCATTTTCCTTTAGGATGAAGTCAGCCCGGGCAAAATCCCTACAGCTGCAAGCTCTGAAAATTACCTCAGCAGCAGACGTAATTGCCGTGTGCATCTTTTCAGTTATGCGAGCAGGGTACTCATAGTCAGTGAGACCATTGGTGTATTTAGAGTCATAATCATAGTCTCCACTCTTTGGAAGAATTTCAACAACACCTAGAGCTTTACCATTAAGTATGCCTACACTCATCTCGCGGCCCTGTATTCGTTTCTCTATGATCCAATCACCGTGGGGTAGACCTTCTAAATGATTTCTAATTTGCTGTTTTCCCTTAACAAAATGCAGCCCTAAACTTGAACCTCCTTCGCTAGGTTTAACTACGATTTCATCACCAAGCGCCTTGAGTTCATGATCAAGGTCAACGTCATCGAGGGGATTGAACATAAATCCAGGAACAACCTTTAAGTTGGCAGCTACAGCTAAGTCCTTGGTGGTGGATTTATTAATGCAATTCCGACTAGCTCTTGCGCAACTGCCAGCATAAATAACTCCTTGCTTGTCAAGAAGGTCCTGTAAACGACCATCCTCCCCAAAGCTGCCATGCAATGCTGGAAAAACTATCGTATTGTCGTCACGAACATTACCCGGTAACCGCAACCCCTGCAAGTCGACCAACTCAGTTCGATCCCAACTCTTGAGAATGGCTTTATGTATAGCCTCTCCTGAGCGAAGAGATACTTCTCGTTCACCACCGTCACCTCCATACAGTACAATTATACTCAGATCCTTCATAGTGTTTTGTCCCAATTTGTTCCCAGAAGTTCGACTTCAGGAAATAGTTCTAGTTTATGAGCCGACCAAACTTCTTTTCTTACAGTCCGGACTAACTCAGCGACATCGCCGTATCTTGCATCTCCTACATTGACTATGAAATTTCCGTGTACTGAAGATACTTCAGCCCCCCCGATACGTTTTCCTTTAAGTCCAACGTCGTCAATAAGTTGACCCGCGTAGTAGCCTTCGGGGTTTCTAAAAATGCAACCTGCACTAGACTCACGAGGCTGTGTAGAACGCCTTCTTTTCGCAAAGCTCCGCATTCGAGAACGAATAGCATCAGGCGTATCTTCAACTGGGCTTTCTAAAATGGCACAGAGTGCAAGCCTATCCTCCAGTCCAGTACAACGTCGATATCCCGGACGGAAAACCTCTCTTGAGAGTAACTCAATTTGTCCCCTATCGTTCATAACCGTAACCTCTTCGACAAAGTCAAAAATCCAGCTACCCATGGCACCAGCATTCATCTTTAGCGCACCGCCGATTGAACCGGGAATTCCTTCGAGAAATTCAAAACCAGAAATCCCACATGCACAAGCACGGTTAGCAACTTCACCGAGACGGGCTCCTCCACCAACGCGTATTTGGCCACTCTTCAGAACATTTACGCTTCTCCAGAATGGACGACTTAAACGGATGACAATGCCAGGAAAACCTTCATCAGAAACAATCAAATTTGAACCTCTACCTAGAATGTAATGAGGTAAGCCAAACATAGCTGCACTCTCTAGAAGTTGCAAAAGATCTTCCATTGAATCTGGTTCAGCATAAAACTTGGCTTTCCCACCAATTTTCAATGTAGTTTTGTTGTGTAAACTTTCGCCAGTACGGAGGCGCCCATTAGGAGATAATTGAGGGCGAAGATATTCTAGCCATTCCTTTTCAACTGAACCATTATTACGACAGATAGCTCCGAAAAGTCGTGCAGGTTTCTCTATTGAGCCTGCGCCGATAAAAAGGATAACCGATGGTTTATCCTGCTCCTTAAGCATACGTTTGAGACGTGTGTGTCCGGGTAACCAATACAAAAATTCTGCATCCGGCATAAGCTGCCTAAGGGAACCAAGATCACCTTCGTCCTGATGACTTTCCCCAGCGGAATAAACTGGGAGAACAAACAACTGATCAGCATTATTCAACTCTCGTGCAAAAGCCTCACGAAATTGTGCGGTTCGGCTGTATCTATGAGGCTGAAATACTACAACCTTTCTCCGGTTCGGATACCACTCACTTGTCGCATCTAGAAGGGCTGAGATTTCAGTAGGGTGATGAGCGTAATCAGCGATAACGGAGAGTTTACTTGACTCATAAAGAACAGACTGCCGCCTATTAATACCGCTAAAATCCGACAAACCATCACTAAATTCACGAAGACCCATGGAGTGGCCTAGAGCCAAGGCTGCAAGAGCATTCTGTAGGTTAAACTTTCCTCGAGTTGCAACATTTACTGACTTATCCGAAAATCGTCCACATAGACGAAGTTCAGTACCGGTCTCGACTTCAGTATTGGATTCAATCTCATAATCACCTTGTTCACCAAATAAGTGAACATTAACATCTGACTCAGGTAAAATATCAATGAGATGCTCAGCTTGAGAATATGGAAGTAGCAACTGTCCAGTAGTCCTAGTAAACAACCTTCCAAAAGCTTCTCTCAATTCTTCTTCTGAGCGGTAAAAGTCAGGGTGATCCCAATCCAGATTAGTAAGCAAAGTAATCTCAGGTGATACTTCCTCAATGCCACCATCACTCTCATCTACCTCTGCAACAAGCCAATCCGAATTTGCTGACCAAGCAGGATCTAAATTTTCATCGTTGAAAAGCCCCCCCCCTATGAAATTAGCAGGAAATCCTCTAGCATTTAATAGATGAGCCAACATGTGAGCAGTTGTGGTCTTACCGTGACTACCAACTACGGCTACTAGACGCTTACCCTCGGCTTGCTTAGCTAGCATGCTTCCACGTTTTATAATCTGAATGCCAGCCTTCCTTGCTCGAATGAGCATGGGGTGAGTATGAGAAATCGCACTAGAATATACGAGTAGGTCCCCGCTCTCAAGTCCGTCAAGGTTGGAAGAAATAATAACTCCTGAGCGATCGAGTATCTCCCTTACTTGTTCTGAAAGAGAATCATCAAACCCGTGAACAGTATTACCAATCTTCGAAAGATATACAGCCAATGGAGCCATCCCCATTCCACCAACACCGACCATGTAAATTGTTTGCTTTTTATTCATCATGCGAGTTTCCCTTCACATAGAAATTCTTCTGTAAAATCATTAGTACAAAGATTTCTGAGGTCTGTGCTGATATATTCAGCACTATCAAAACGGTCCATTTTGTTAAGGTTGTAACGGAAACGCGAAAGCAACCAGTTGTTTGAAATCAACTCTCGTACCTCAGCCAATAGGCGATCCATCTTCTCTTGATGGACTAATACTCCCCCTCCTTGCCTCTCAAAAAATAAGGCGTTCGCAAGTTGGTGATTGTCTACAGCAAAAGGATAAGGAATCAATATGCTAGGCGTGCGACAACGAATAATCTCTGAAATACTGCCAGCACCAGCTCGTGTAATAACTAAATCAGCAGCAGATAGAAGTTCAGGAATACGATCAGAGAATGACTTGAACACACATTTGACTTTCTTTCCTGTCTTAGAGATTCCATCGATAACACCATCTGTTCCTTGTGTAGGCCCAGTGATGCAGTAAACGTTTACACCTTGTTCTGCTAGTTTATCAAAGTTGTCGACTACCCACTTGTTGAATGCAGATGCCCCTTGACTGCCGCCCATTACGACAAGCAGTTTTCCAGCAGGATCGAGCCCCATCTCAAGACGAGCCCCTTCAGTATTAAGTCGAGCAACTTCTTCGCGAACAGGATATCCGTAGTACCTTATTTTAGATGGGCTTACTCCTCTTAACCTGATACCATCGGGGAGATATATTCTAGAAGCTAACTTTCTCATCATCAGAATTGTTCTACCAGGCTTTCTATTCGCTTCATGAAGAACGATGGGAATACGCATCAAAGCAGCAGCAAGAACAACTCCAACTGAAATGAAGCCACCAAATGCAACTACAACATCAGGCTTCCATTTTCTTATCCAGTTGAAGGAATAAGAAACACTTTTGACGAGAGAATAGATAAACAAAATTAAACGTATAGGATTTAAGGAAAACCCAACTCCAGGTACGGATACAAATTGGAGATTTGTGTATTTCCTTGTAAGTCGTGTATCTACTTGTTTCTGGCTGATCACCAAACGACAATGATCACCTCCACCAGTAAGTTTTTGAGCCAAAGCTATTCCTGGTGCAAGATGACCACCAGTACCTCCGCATGCGATTATGTATTTTCGGGGCATTGCTTCAGTCGTTGAAAGATTTCAATTCGCTAGCCTCACTTACGAAAGGCCGTGCCCAATGTCTGAAAAGATTAAGAATCAGACCGATTAATAAAAACATAACTACAAGGTTAGATCCCCCATAGCTAATAAATGGCAATGACATACCCTTTGTGGGTAAGCAGCCAGTAACAACGCCGAGATTTATTATTGCTTGTAGTGTGATGAAAAGGAGAGCTCCAACACCAAGTAAAAACTGGTATAAATTAGGCGCCCTCCTTAGCTGAAGCATACAAATAACAAATATCGCGAGGAATAATATTACAACAGACATGGTAGCGATTAACCCCATTTCCTCGCCAAGAATTGCGAAAATAAAATCAGTGTGGGCTTCGGGCAGAAAAGAGAATTGCTGCCTTCCATTTCCAAGTCCAACACCTGTTAACCCGCCCGCACCAAAAGCCAAAATCCCTTGCCAAAGTTGGTAAGCTCCAGTGGACAAATTCTCCTCAATATTTAGATAGGAGGTAATCCGTGATAGACGCTCTGGGTTTCTTGATACCATGAATGCAAAAACACCAAGTGCGCATAACGCTGAAGGAACAAGGTACATTACTCTAACTCCAGCTAAAAAGATTAGTATCATACCTACAGATCCACAGAGAACTGCTGTACCATAGTCTGGTTGCAGAAAAATTAGCCCGCAAACCAGCCCCACTATCAGGATTGGCACAAGGAAACCCTTGAGAAATCCGTCAAGCGAGCGCTGGTTGCTGGCCATGTAGTGGGCAAGGGCTAAAACGAGGACCGGTTTCACAAACTCAGATACTTGCACACGTAATCCGGCGAAACCGATCCATCGCTGAGCCCCATTCACTGTGATCCCCACACCGGGGACCAGGGTTAAAATCAATCCTAGTATGACGATACCACTTAGTACCCATACCCAATCTCTCATACGTTCAATTGGAGTAACAAAAGCTGCCACACCAGCAGCTAAAGCTATAACGAGCCATACCAATTGCTTCTTTAAGATGGTGAATTCGTTGTTGTAAATTGACTGACTAGCACTGAAGAGAGTTACCAAACCAATTAGAGTAAGGCATACTGTCGCCAGTAATAGTAACGCAGACCAAACTGTAAAATGTGGTTTACGTGCAATTGAAGCTGTGAGTGTGCCATCCATGGCTAACACGGCTGTAGTTCCCAAGGCTGAATGAATAACGTATTGTCCGAAACAATATCGTTATTTCACTGCCTCGATTGGAACGATTAACTCTTCCTCAACCTCGATGAGTGGTACATCAACGGTATTCGTTGCATCTTCTGATGAAACTGGCGCGGGCAGTGGTCCAATACTGTCAAAGCCACTATCAGATGAAGAAGTATCCGGTGTTCGAGATTCAGGAGTTTGGATATGATTGCTAACACTTGCTGGCAAAGAGCTTCCACCACTACGAACCAAAAGCTTTGTTCCGATCTGCAACTTTGAGGGATCGGAAATATTGTTTAAGCTCATTAATTCACTCGTCTTAAGTCCATACATTCTAGCAATACTGCCAGGATATTCACCACTACTTACGATGTGGTAATTACCATTTGAAGAGGTTGCTGTAGTAGGAACATTAACATTATTTGCAGGCTTATATGAACCCCGAACAGGTCCACCGCCCGGAACACTTAAACTCTGGCCAACTAACAACCGGTCAGAAATTAGCCCATTGGCAGATTTAAGATCACTCACAGATGTACCGTAAAGATAAGCAATTTTCGTGAGATTATCTCCGCGTTTAACCGAGTAGGTACCTTTGTTGAGGTAGACATCATCAGTCGAATATTCCAAACTAAGCAACGGGTCTGGTGAAGAGGATTCTGCTACACCGGGGATCTGAAGGGATTGTCCAATACTGATTACAGAGGCTTTGGACAACCCATTCGCAGAAAGAATCTTATTGAGACTGACCTTAAACTGTTGGGATATTCCCCATAACGTATCACCACGTTGAACTATATATGTTAGGTCGTCTTCTTCTTTAGGAAGTGGGGTGTCTAACAAAGCTAATTCTAGATTCTGAGGTACGTCAATGACCAGAGGGTCTTCAATAATTGGTGGAAGTTCAGGAGCCGTCGGTCTTTGAAAGATGTCATTGCGACTTTCTAATTGGTCATAGTCAGCATTAAAAGGGGCATCAACTTGGGTAAATTGATTCGATACATTATCGCCCAGAGGTCCGACTGTATCCTTTGCCGATGCTTCTGGTTCTGCTCGCTTCCATAGAGTTGACTGACAACCAGCAAGCAGAATTGAGAAGGAAGCCATTAATGTAACTCCCTTTAGTTGTTTCGAACTTACATATTTTTGTTTCATTTGAGTTTTTTTTTAGGATTACGTGTGCGTGTAATTGAAAGTTTTTAACCTGGTTTTTTGTGAACTTTGAGTTTCTGTCCGACCCGAAGTCCACGCGCATCAGTTATACCATTAATTTGCATCAATGTTGCCGTAGTCATGCCGTATGCTGCAGCTATGGTTGATGGGTTTTCACCTTGGGAAACGGTATGAGTATGTTTGTCGTCCAATGGGAGAACTGCCGCATTCTCGACCCTCTTCACAGAATCTAAATCAGCGATTTCATCCGCAGTGACTATAGCGTCTGTAACCTTTGGTTCCCGACTAATCTGCAGTATAACCAAGGGTATGGCTAATAAATGAATACCCAGAACAACTGTGAAAATCTTTAAAGTTTTCATAGTTTTAAGCCCACATCTACTTTGGTATGCCTCATGCACTAAGTAAGGAATTTTGCTGACGTAATTCTGTCACAGCATTAATGAATTTGTTACCTCGATCTTCATAGTTTGAAAATTGGTCAAAACTTGAAAATCCAGGGCTAAAAAGTATTACGCTAGGACTGTCAGCACGCATATATGCAGCTAACAGTGCGTTCTGTAGGCCCGCATATGACTCTACAAAGGTACCGCTATCAGAAAGGAGGTTTTGCAGTGACGTTGAAGTTTCACCTATCAGATAGGCTCCTTCAAGATAAGGCAGTATTTCATTAGCAAAAGAGCCAATCTCGCCACCCTTGGAGTGTCCACCGCCAATCCAATGAACCTTATGCCCAAATCGTTTTAATGCAGCTAGGGTTGCACCAAAATTTGTTGCCTTAGAATCATTCCAGAAACTTATACCATTCCATTCAGCAACACGTTGCAACCTGTGTCTCGGTAAACTAAAGCGACGTGCTGCTTGCTCGAGTACATTTGTATTGAACCCGGATATTTCCCAAAAGTTTCTCGCGAGATTATAATTCTCACGCTGAGGCCATTTTGAAAATAGGGTGTCTTCAATGTTACCTAGGTTACTTGAGTCCTTTTCGTCTAGGATTATGGTATGATTGGGTAGTGAATATCCAAGTTTTTCTGAGGTTTCTGAAACAGAGGAACCAACAATCAATCGTGGTGAACACAAACGCTCAACTAGCCGATACTTGGCTTTAAAGTAACCTTCCATTGAATCATGTCTGTCGAGGTGATCAGCAGACATATTCGTCCATAGCAATGTATCTGGCACAAAGTGATTCATTGATTCGGACTGGAAAGAGCTTACTTCACAAAGTGCAATTGCCTTATCGCTGTTAAGGTCGGGAATTAATTGAGATAGAGGCATACCTATATTCCCAACAGCAAAGGCATCTTGGCCGTTAAGCCGTAAAGCTTCTGTAAGAAACTTTGTTAAAGATGTCTTACCGTTTGTACCAGTAATTGCTACGATTCGTCCCTTCCAAAAAATTGATGCGAAGTCCATCTCACCAAGGCAAATTAACCCATGCTGACGAGCTTTCTGTAACCACGGGTGACCTTGAGAAAAACCAGGACTGTAAATCACTAATTCATGTCGCGTCGCATGGAAATCTTCAAAACTTCGGGATGCACCCATCGAACCCAACTGATCAAAATACTCGGCTGATACACCCAAGTGATTAAGTAACCGTCCGACAGACCTTCCGCTTACCCCAGATCCAAATACAGCAACTGGTCTGTTTAACGTTTTTAGAATCTCTTGGGTGTCTAACATAAGTATTTCAGCGGATTTTTAGGGTTGCTAGCCCGACAAGGGCAAAAATTAGTGATAAAATCCAAAAGCGGATCACGACCTTAGTTTCAGCCCATCCTGAAAGTTCAAAATGGTGATGTATTGGAGCCATTTTCAGGATTCGCTTTCCGTTAAGTTTGTAGTTCCCGACTTGCAAGATAACCGAAAGCGCTTCCATAACGAAAATTCCACCAACTATAACCAATGTGAATGGTTGCTGTACCATGAAGGCAATTGAACCAACTAGACCGCCAAGTGCTAGCGATCCTGTATCTCCCATAAAGACCTCAGCGGGGGCAGAGTTATACCAAAGAAAGGATAGACACGCTCCCAGTAGTGCAGTGCAAATCACTGTAAGTTCACCAACACCTAGAACTTGCTCAATCAATAAGGTGTCAGACAAAACAAAGTTGCCAACAACGTATGCCATTACCCCGTAAGCTAAAGCGACAGTAACTGTACATCCTGTCGCAAGACCATCTAGACCATCTGTAAGATTTATGGCATTACTAGATCCCACCAGAACAAAAAAGAGTAGAATACCAATTCCCCAGACTGGTGCACCATCCACAAGAACGTGTCTGTAAAATGGAATCCAAACTTCCCGCATATTCTGACTACTTAAATCGGCACTAAGTAAAATCCCTAGGGCAAGAACAGTCACCACGGACTGACCAAGCATCTTAAACCTACCGGGCAATCCCTTACTGTTCTTTTTCGATACCTTGAGGTAGTCGTCTAAAAATCCAACCAGTGATAGTCCAAGGTAGACGACTAATGCAGTCAACAGGTAGGAGTTTAAACGGTAGTCGCTAACACGGGTTTCAATGTAAGCCTCCATGCAAGTCCCTTCATCATAGACTACATCATCACCATCAAAGTCTAGTGAACCATGATACGCTTGCTCCCAATTATCAGCAATTCCATCGTGGTCGGCATCAAATTGAGCACTTAGCCCACATTCAGAACATTTATCGTTGATTCGAGAAAGCTGAAAGGAATTACCACATTGAACACAATTGTGATCAACGAATGTAACTTCTTGAAAAGGATCTGCCCAAAGGACCGTACTTACGATAAGTGCGATCAAAATGATAACTCCTCCCATTGTAGGAGTACCCTGCTTTTCCTTGTGTAGGTTAGCTAAATCTTCACCCACCTCGTCCTTGGTTCGAACTGCTTGTTTAAAATTGGCAAGCCTTCGAATAACCCAGGGAGCAATCCAGTAACCAACAAGCAAAGCAGTTAACCCTGCCATCATTGCCCTGAAGGTGATGTATTGGAAAAGCCGGAAAGGCCCGAATATGTCCTCGTAACCAGCTAAATAGCTTAACATGCAGCCAACCTCCTTTCCTCATATGTCTCAACTTTTGGCATCAGGCATTCTAAACCGTAAGTGCGACTTCCCTTGAGAAGTATTGCGCCCTTAAATGAATCAACTAACATACGTGCATCCTCAGCACGCTCTACAAGGGTGATAGCTCCAATATCCGATCCAGAATCAACCATTCCCTCAAGTATGGCTTCTGACTCAGGACCACAGAGGACTGCCCGGTCCCCCTTTTGAAGTTGAAGCTTGGCACCAGTAGACTTGTGTAAATCTTCCGATACATCTCCGAGTTCATTCATACTACCTAAAACATAGAGTTTTGGTAGCTTATCAAAACGGTTAGAGAAGGTAGAAATAGCCTCCTGCATTGAGACAGGATTGGCATTATAGCAATCAGCATAATATACTTGCTGACCAGATACCCGTACTTCTCCGCGTAAGGGAGAAGGCTTCCAATCATAAAGTCTTTTTTGCAATAGCTCAAATGAAACACCTGACCGCAAGCCAACTCCAAGAGCCATTGAGAGATTCTTAACATTAGCTTGCCCAAAAGCAGCTAAAGGTAAATCAAAGGTGTGGTCCTCAAAATAATCACTGCTGAGTTCAAGGTAACCAGTTTCACTACCTTCGGCCGGTACGTGACGATAAATGAGACAATCCTCAGATTGAAGTTTTTTGCCACATTCAGTAAGCACCCAGTGGTCTATATGCCCTTCCTTAAATTGATTAAATTCTAAACACTCTGCGGGGAAAAGAGCGAACCCTCCAGGCCGAACTGCTTCTACGAGACGATACTTCTCCCGAGCGACGTCTTGTAACGTTCCTAAGCCTTCCATGTGGGCTTCTCCTACTAGGGTAACTATTGCTGCATCCGGACTGAGAGTCGTTGCCAAATCCAACATTTCTCCGTTTTCACTTATTCCAGCCTCTACTACAGCAGAACCATGCTCCGCTCGATCAATTGAAAGAAGTGTTAGGGAAAGACCTAAGCGATTATTTAGATTACCTTGGGTCTTACATGTGCTTTTACCGCCAAGCAACAAGGCAAGAGCATCTTTGGTGCTTGTTTTTCCACAGCTACCAGTAACTCCGATTACCTTACCATCAAACTTATTTCGATGCCCGGAGGCAATAGCCATCAAGCCTTTTACGGTATCATCTACGACTAGCTGAGGTAGTTTGCAGCCAGAAATCTCGTGATCTACAAGTGCAGCAGCAGCACCGGATTTCTTTGCGTAATCAAGAAAGTCATGTCCATCACGATTGCCTGATCGAATTGCTACAAATAGCTGACCAGTTCTTATGGTTCGTGTATCTATGCTGAAACCAGCAATTGGCATATTTGGAGGTACAAGACGCCACTGTCCTGAGGACCATAGTGCAAGCTCACTGCTATCAAATGTTACCATCGTGCCAACTCCCCTGCAGATGCCAGACGTATCTTCAGTAACTCCCTTGCAACTCTACGATCATCAAAAGGAACAACAGTTCTGTTGAATTCTTGAAACGCCTCATGACCCTTTCCAGCGATTACAACACAGTCATTTGGACCCGCTCTCTCCAATGCAAAGCCAATCGCTCGACGTCGGTCCTTTACAAATTGGATTCTATCAGGCCTGTTAATTCCGGCTTTCATATCAGAAAATATGGAATCGAGCGGCTCACTCCTAGGGTTATCGGCCGTGGCCCACGCAAAATCACAGTACTCCTGTGCAGCGCGAGTCATTTCAGGCCTTTTATTCTGATCACGATCCCCACCGCAACCAAACACAAGGAGGAGCCGCCCGTCTGTAACTTCCTTCAGTACACTCAGAATATTCTTCAATGCATCACTAGTATGAGCATAATCAACAAAGACGTTAAATGGTTGACCTTCATGTAAGCTTTCTAGTCGCCCTGGGGAACCTTCAAAATTTTCGAGACGGTCTAGCATTCTATCCATTGACTGGCCTTCAAGCCATCCAACAGCCAAGGAGGCTAAAAGGTTCTGGATGTTAAATCTGCCGATTAGTGGGGAACGGACACTAACCACACCTTCAGGATATTCTAATTCAAATGTAGATTCAATAGGGCCGCAGTTGATGTGCCTGACACGAAAGTGGGCCTCAGAATCTTCACCAATGCCTATTTTTTTGATGTTTTGCGGCAATTCACTAAATAAACGCTTACCATATGGATCATCTAAATTTACAATTGCTTGGCTTGGCGTAACTCCATGCTCTCCAGCCATAAAAGAACGTTTCGCTGAATAGTAATCCTCCATACCATCGTGATAATCGAGGTGCTCAGGGGTAAGATTTAAAAATACGGCTGTATCAAAAGAAATTCCATGGATTCGCTTCTGCCGCACACCATGTGAACTGACTTCCATGATTGCGCGGTTACAACCATTAGCTTTTGCTAAGGATAACAATCTACATAAATCATGAACCTCAGGAGTGGTTCTTGCAGAAGGTATTATTCTCGTACCAAGATCGTAATGTACAGTACCTAGAAGTGATGTTCGCTCACAATCACCAATGAGGTGCTTTGTGAGCATTGTAACGGTCGTCTTGCCATTAGTTCCCGTAATGCCTATCAAGCTGAGATCTTGGTCAGGTTTGCCGTAGAACAAAAGTGAAACTTCAGCAAGGGCTTGTCGAACATCAGCAACCTGAATGTAGGATATGGGTGAATGCGAAGGTGGTGGGGACTCAGATATTACACAAACTGCACCATGATCAATGGCCTCTTCTATGTAGAAGTTACCATTAGTTAAGCATCCACCAATTGCAAAAAATAGACTTCCGGGAACAACTTTTCGGCTATCGATGCAAATGTGAGAAACAGATATGTTAAGGCATCCAAAAGTAGTTATGCAATCAGTACAATTTGCTATCTCGGAAAGCATAAGCTCGCTTGAGCTAGTTTCCCGAGTTAGATGAGCCAAAGCATCGGATTGATGCAAAAGAGTATTGCTATCGCTTACCATGCTACGGGAAGACTCCTCCTTGGGATTTCCTCAGTTGAGGCTAGTCGACCATCATGATCTTCTGGCCTTATGCCCATGTGCTTAACAAGCTCGTTTGCAATATTCCGGAATACGGGGGCCGCAACGCGCCCCCCGTATCCCGGTCCATCGAGTTTGGGTTCATCCACAATTACTGAAATCACTACACGAGGGCGATGGGTTGGGAAAAAACCTGAGAAGGATGCAGTGTGCTTATCACTAGTGTATGATCCATTGACGAGCTTTCTGGTTGTTCCAGTTTTCCCGGAGACCATGAAACCATCTAGTGCTGCTCGTCTAGCGGTTCCTTCAGAAGTAACAACACCTGTCATCATTTCACCCATTTGCCTTGCCGCATCTATGGAAACTACACGTCTTTTTGCATTCGGCTTAAAAGCAACGACAGTCTTACCTTCCTTGTCTGTTATCTTATTGATAACTTGCGGTTGCATTAATATCCCGAAATTAGCGATCGTGGATACTGCATTGTGTATCTGAAGAGGTGTCGCTCCAACAGCATACCCTATGGGAAAACGTGTTATTGTTAGTCCGTCCCATTTATTGACCGGGTGAAGAATCCCTCCTACCTCGCCCAACAATCCTATGCCACTCTTCTGGCCATAACCAAACGCCCGAGCATATTCATACAAAGCGGTCTCACCAAGCCGTATGCCAACTACTGCTGTTCCTCGATTACTGGATTTCTTTATGATACCACCAAGAGTCAGTTCTCCATAGTTTCTGTGATCAGAAGGTAACCTCAAAGTACGTCCACGATAACTAACCGTTCGAATTCCACAGTCGAAAGTATGTTCTGGAGTGTAAATTTTTTCATTCAATGCAGCGCTTATTGGCACTAATTTAAATGTAGACCCAGGTTCTAGGACATCAGTTATCGCCCTATTCCGCATGGTTTCCATTTTAGCCTTCCCAGAATGATTTAAGTCAAAATCAGGGTAATTTGCCATTCCCATAACGTATCCAGTATTGGGTTCGCTAACGATTATGGTGGCACTATTCGGAGAAAATTCCTCAGCGATGAAATTCAACTGATCTTCAATTAAGTTCTGAACAAATAGATCAATAGTGAGTTGAACATTTAACCCATCTTGTGGCGGGACGTTTTGGGTCTCAAACTGAAGTAACTCCCTACGGAGACCATCACGTTCAGTCTCACGCCAACCGTCCTGACCACTCAGATAGTAGTCCATATACCTTTCAACGCCGGTTACTGGCGTACCATCTTTTTGCAAGAAACCTAGTACATGCGACCCCAGATTACCACCTGGGTACATTCTTGTATACTTACGATTTCCGTAGATACCGGGGACCTCTAATTCACGTATTTTCTGATAGGTGGCTTCATCAATGCTTTCCGCAAGTTTTACCCAACGAATTTGGCGAAGTTTTCGACCATTCTCTGTTTCAACAGTACGAGTTTTACGCCGAACTTTTTCAAGGACAGTTTGTGGATCTGCACCAATCAGAATCGCTACTCGACCAACATTCTCAAAGTCCTCTTCTTCTATGAGTTGTGGATCCGCCCCTAGTTCGATACGTGGCTGAGTAATTGCCAAAGCGTTTCCGCGGCAGTCCACTATGTTTCCCCTACGCGCAGTAAGAGTAAGGGTAGATTTACGATTACCGAATGCTATTTGGGAGTACTCATCATGCTTAATCGCCTGAAGATAAACCAATCGTCCCATTAACCCAAGAAATGCAAGAACCACACTGAGCAGCAAAAACCAATAACGTAGGGAAGAGATAAATGCTGTGCTCATTGGGGTGGGGCTTTTTTTATGAGATCAGGGTTTAGAAATTGCTAACTGAGGTGGGCTTCTGTAAGAATCCGGAACCCAAATGATTTGATTTTGTAACGAGGGTCTAACACTGGCCGGAATCCCGGCCTTCAAAACCTCAGGCGTGTGAGATTCAGCAATTTTGGCGTCAATATCTTGCAGACTCAGCACAATCTTCGCTTGTTCAATCTGCATCTGGTTTATACGCTTAGCGCTTTGTGCTATCTTTGTGCGCATCCACACAACACCCATTCCACCAAAGCATGCGATCACAAGGATGAGCAGAGAAAGGCATATCGTTAAAGGGTTCATTGCTACCTGCTTACTAAGCTTCATACGAGTCCTCCTTCTGGATGCTTACGGATAACTCTTAATTTGGCTGAACGCGCACGCGGGTTATCAAGAATCTCTTGATCACTGGGAATAATTGGCTTTCGCGTAATTATCTCAGCAAGGACCTTTCGCTGATCTTGGGTTCGGTTGTCGTTTTTATGCTCTGGACGTCCTGCCAGTTTTTTAAAAAACCGCTTAACGATACGATCCTCGATGGAGTGAAAACTGATAACAGCCAGCACGCCATCCGGAGCAAGCTTTTCGAATGCTAGAGGGAGAGTCTTATCTAAGCATTCCAACTCCCTATTTACAGCTATGCGGATTCCTTGGAAAGTTTGGGTCGCCGGATGAATCCGGCGACGCCCGGGTGCCGGTCGTGAAGCATGTTGCTTCACAAGTGCAGCGAAGGAGGCCGTCCTGCTGAGAGCACCCGTGCCACGTGCCTCCACGATAGCACGGGATATTGCCCTCCAGCGCGACTCCTCACCGAATTCCCTTATGGCCGTCTCAATTGCCTCAAGGGATGCATTTTCGAGAAACTCCGCCGCAGTTCTACCCTGTGACGTGTTCATCCTCATATCCATGGGGGCGTCTTCCCTGAAAGAAAACCCACGGTCGACTTCATCCAACTGATAGGACGAAACCCCCAAATCCATCAAGACGCCAGTATAACCAGTGTCCTGGATTATGCCCATTTCCTCAAAGTTGCGGGCCTCAAACCGCAACCGTTTTGAAAAGTTTTTAAGTAAAAGATCGGCTCGTGTAATAGCAGAAGGATCCTGATCAAAGGCGACTACCTTAGAGTCAGGAATTCGCTCAAGGATTTCTCTGGTGTGCCCTCCACCCCCGAAAGTTAGGTCTAAATACTTGCGAGCGCACGCACGCGAAGAACCCAAGACTTCAATCACTTCATCAAGTAGCACAGGAACGTGACCTTTCAAGACTTGCCGCCTTCCTCCTGCCAGTGATTTACAATACATGGGTTCAAATTCTTAGTTTAATCGAAAATTCAGGTAATCACCTCACAGGCCTAACTTGCTCAACTCTGACAACTGTGTCGCATCTACTCCACTGTCCGAAACTGCATAAGCCTTTGGATTCCAGACAGTGAAGAAGTTCATCTCGCCAGTAAGTACGGCCTTTCCCTTTAGTCCAACGTGCCGCCGCATGCGTTCCGTTAAAACGACCCGACCCTGTTTGTCGCATTCAAGGGAATCCGACTTAGAAAAGACAGACGTCAAGGCCCTGTGGCCTGCTAAATCGGATAGTTTTGCCATCTCAGAAACCTTCTCCTGAAGGGCCTCGATTTGCCACGGTGGAAGTACACGTACCGTTCCATCTGGCATTGGAATTCCAAGATAGCTCTGCCCATCTCCTTTCAGTCTCCATTGGGACGGAATTGTCACACGCCCAGCCTTGTCCACCGAATGAGTGAACTCCCCGACAAAAAAGGGTTTTGTTTGCGTGTCTGACATGAGAGGGATTTTCTACCACTTTGCACCAAAATGCCCCAATCCAACCCAATGTCAACCATTTTACCAAAATTTATAGCCCTGTTTAATGATCCCTGATCATGAACAAAGTACGCCCCCTTCCCGCTTTATCACTAGACTTCCAGAGATTCACCTTGCCTCTGGCCATCAAACATTGGAGCAATAATTCTATTTTGAATCCCCCAAAACCAACCAAAGCGCTCCACACGACCTAAATTAAACTTCTTATAAATCTGTGAAAAAAACTCGCCAACGTGTTGATGTCCTACTCGTTGAAAAAGGGCTCTGTGAATCCAGAACACTTGCTCAGGCTCTAATTCTGGCCGGCAAAGTACGTTCAGGAACAGAAATACTGGACAAGCCAGGTCGTCAGATTCCCCAGGAGACACGTCTTTCAGTCGAATCCCCACCTCGTTTCGTAAGCCGTGGCGGAGAGAAGCTCCAGGGATTCCTAAAAAAACATCCATTCCGAGTTGAAAACCTCCATGGACTTGATCTTGGCGCCTCAACCGGAGGTTTCACAGATTGCCTACTTCAAAACGGAGTTTCTACCATGACCTGTGTAGATGTAGGGCAAGCACAACTGCATACGAAACTACTTTCAGACGATCGCGTTACCAACCTAGAGAAACTCAATGCACGCACTCTCACAGCCAAAGAACTGCCGCGTGCTACCTATGGTGTGATTGCTCTAGACCTATCTTTTATATCCTTAAAAAAAGTGCTACCCTCTGCTTGGAACCTACTCGGTCTAGGCGGTCACATGATAGCACTCATCAAACCTCAATTTGAAGCCACCAAGACTGAAGCCGACAAAGCCCGAGGTATCATCAGAGATCCAGCGATTCACCAACGAATTCTCAATGAAATCCAAAACTTCATTTCTGCAGAACTTCCCTCCGCAGAAATCTTTGCAATTGAAGAGTCATCCATTCAAGGCACCAAGGGTAACACTGAGTACCTGATTGGAGTTAGAAAAGCGAAGTAGTTTAAAACTGACAAATACTTGACGGGACACATATTGCGTTTTGCTCAATTGGTAATCACTTCATCCAAGTCCAATGGAAAAAATTCGCACAATAACCTTTGTGGTCAACAATGCTAAGCCGGGAGCAGCAGAGTTAACAGCACGACTTGAAAAACTTGCTAGAGATGCTGGGGTCAAGACACGTTCAACAATCCATCACCCAATAGAAGATCAAGCGCTAGCAGGGCAAGATGCTTGTTGCATAATCGGAGGGGATGGAACCCTTCTTGGAGTTGTACCGCAAGCGGTTCGGCTCGGAGTTCCTGTACTAGGAATACGAATGGGGAATCTCGGTTTTCTCGCCACCTTTTCTCCTGATGAAGCACTCGAGAAGTTTGTTCCTCTTCTGCAAGGTGCTTACCAAATAGAAAACCGACAGTTACTAGAATGTTGCTGCCCCGGTAATGATAAGGTAGTGGCACTCAATGATGTGGTGATTAAGGGAGAAGATGCATCAAGGTTGGTTTCTCTATCTGTGGAGGCAGATGGCGAGTTTGTAACAGAGTACTTTTGCGATGGGCTGATAATTTCTTCCCCTACAGGTTCCACTGCATACAACCTATCTGCTGGAGGACCACTTCTGCATCCAGATGCGGAAGTAGTGTCCATGACTCCGATTTGCCCGCACACACTTGGTAACCGAAGTGTAGTTCTGCCTAGAAAAACACATCTACAGGTCGACTGGAAGCAGTCAGCTGCTCACCCTCAAGTAAAGGTGGATGGCTATCTCACATTGCGGCCAGACATTGATAAGGAATCCGCCATCAGTATCTCACCTGCGAAGAAGAAACTAGCACTATTGCAAAGCCCGGGCCATTCTCATTTTGCCGTAGTTCGCAACCGTCTTAATTGGAAGTAGGTCTGCATTCCCTGATTGATTGACAGAGAATGCTGGATTCATTTCCTAACGCCCTTTATTTTCTGACACTTTTACCCGAAACAAAATGATAACGTTCTTCAATAGACTACTCGCCAAGGGAGGTAGTTGGATTATGACAATCCTTCTCGCAGTTATTGTCGTAGCCTTCGTATTTACGATTGGAGCGGCACCTGGTCTCACAGAAAAAGAGAGGGGACTCGGGGACTACGATTATTACGGGGTGGACCTGTCTCCTAGTAGCAAAGAACGCCGAAAAGTAGTGGAACGAGCAGAAATGCAAGCCACGATGCAGATGGGTCAGTTTCTAAATAATCCCCAATATGCACAATTTGCTGGTCAGATTGTTGGCAGGCAGACCCAAAGCAACGTTTACGACAACATCCCTCTTCTTAAGCTTGCCAACCAGATTGGAATTCCTGCGCCTTCAGATGAAGAAGGCAAAGCATTTATCAAAGAGCAAAGCCTCTTTCACAATAGCCAAGGAAAATTTAGCAGTGAGGAATATACTAAATTTCAAGACCGACTTGATACCAACGGAAATGATGCTAAAACGCAGTTTGTACAAGCTGTCCAAGAGGCTATCACCGTAGAGAAGATACGCAACGTCCTTCAAGGACCCGGCACTGCTCTACCTTTTGAGGCTACTGCGAAGGTTCGAAATGACAAAACTGACTGGTCGGTTGGGGTCGCGATTTTGGAAGCCAAAGATGACACACAAGAAAATTCACCACCAATAGACGATGAATTGAAGAGCCTCTACGAAGAAACTAAAGATACCTACGCTACCGACGAAACTAGGAAAGTTTCTTATTTGGTTTTTAAATCAAAACACCCTCATCCCACGACTGAGGAGTTAAAGAATACTTACAATCGTAACCCCAAGTTGTACAATCCCAACATCAACGACGAGGATGAAGATGCCAAACCTGATGCAAAAGACACAAAAGACGTTAAGGATCAGGAGAATGATGAAAAACCTCCTGAATACCCAGCGTATGGAGAACTCCCCTACGAAATAAGGTTAGACGTCCTCGATGACTATCTTGCAGAAAAGGGGCTGATTAAAAAAGGCGTGGAAGCAGCACGCAAAGAAGTCGAATCGCTTCTGGATGTACTTTACAACAATGCCAACTACCTCAAACGAGAAGAGGCAGAAAGTGAATTGAAAAAGCTTGGTATCGCGCGTATTGATCATATCGGAGCCTACGCTCAAAACACGCCTCCCGCCAAAGACCAGTTTTTACAAGACCTTAATGCACCCTTTTTTGACTTTAGCCCGAGTGATGCCGATAATAAAGCTGTAGATGATCTCTTTGCTGAGGCGTTCTCTCTTTCGGAAGAACGATTTTACTCTGATCCCTACAAGATTGGAAATAATTACGTAATGCTATGGTTGGAGAAAATTGAGGAATCCCAAGTACCCACTCTTGAAGAACTCAGATCAAAACCTGATGCATTCTCGAAACTTACCCAAGAATGGAACAAACGTAAGAAAGCTGAAGCACTGAGCACCAAAGTTATGGATGTTGAAAAAGCACTTCAGGAAAGCATCGCAAAAGGCTCTACACTCGAAGCAAGTGTGAAAGGCATCGACAGCGTAATCGACGACCTAAAGGAGAACTGGAACTTAACATACAAAGCTCACACAAACTTTAACTCGGATAAACTGCCAGAAGACCTTCCAAGCCAAGCGTTTGACTTAGTTAAGAGCCTTTCTAAGGACAGTCAATCTGCGATGGTTAGCATTGAGGGAAAGGGTTACCTACTAACAGTCCTCGACAAGAAAGTTCCTGAGTACAAGGCAACCAGCTCAGAGGTTAAGACAGAATTCTCCAGGATGAAGAATCGCAACTCCAGCAGCAGCTTTACACAGGAACTTGTTTCCAAAGGTATGGCTGCAATGCGAGTAAACAAATTAGCTGAGGAAACAGAGGCTAACTAGCCAGAAACAGCCAAAAAATCAGTTAGCTCGTAGGGTTAGCATTGCCTTTGGGGGTAATATTATAACCCGAAATCCTGGAGCTAATCACCTCCAGTTAACCAAATAAATCTTCTACGCTTGGAACAGGGCAGAGATCTAAGTCTACCCTCCGAGCACAGGGCAATTGTGACCTGAACCATTTTTTTTGCTTTCGCACAAGTTGCCATGTGCTGCGGTTAATTGACTCTTCGAGGTGTTTTTCAGGTTGAGGTTTATTCTGGATGTAGGCAATAACCTCCCTGTAACCAATAGAAGCAGCAGCGGTAGAGTTCTCCAATAATCCTCGAGATAACAAACCTCTAACCTCATCAACGAGTCCATTGGCTAGCATTGAGGAAGTTCTAAGCTGAATCCGCTCTCGCAAGGCATTATCTCCACGATTTAGGACACATATTCTTTTGTTAAAGTCAGGGAATGGCTCAGGCATGGATTCCATTTCAGCTCGAAGCTCAAGAACAGTCTTGCCCGAAGCTTTACACCGTTCCAAAGCACGGACAACCCGTCTAGGATTCTGGATATCCAAGTCCCCTAGCCCGTTTGGGTTTAGAGAACGCAGGTTCTCAACTAGCGCATGAAGCCCACCGGAGTCTTGGAGTTGATTAACTTCAGCACGAATTTCATGTGAGACTTTCACCTCGTCACATACAGGCTGAATGAATGAATTAAGATAAAAGCCGCTGCCTCCAGTCACAAGAACGGCTTTTCCACGACGTGTGATCTTATCAACAGCCTCTGCTGCTACCTCGGTGTAAGTATGGATATTGATGGTATGGTTAAATGGGAAAATACCGATGCAGTGATGCCGTACTGAAGCAAGCTCCGCAGTTGTTGGTTTTGCTGTTCCAATGTCCATCCCTTCATAAACTTGCATAGAGTCGCAAGAGAGGATTTCCGCCTCTAACTCTTCTGCCAAACGTAAGCAGAGCTCGGTTTTTCCTACGGCAGTTGGTCCCGTAAGAAGATACATGGAAGAACTCACCAAATTTTAAGGTTTAGCAGGATAGCTTCTTTTTCGGGTCAAGGGCATCTAGCTTTATCTCTCGCTCATAACCGACAAGAGTTAAGATATCGGCAGTGTTTCAAGTTTATTTGTTAGTCTCGATGCAATTTAGACGGAGGGGAAAGATAGAAGTACCGTTATCGTGGCCAAAAGCGATAGCCCAAAGGTAGCCATTGAAACAGAGTGTTTGGAATTCTTGCGGACACAGAATAAAAAACACCCGAAACAATTGACTGCAGTCAAGAGAAGATACCCAGGAAAGATGTCTACCCATGCGCCCCATGAACCCCATCCAGGAGATGCAATGATTAACAAAGAGCACATGCTTGCAGCGACCAGCGTAGGAACTAGGCCAAAAATAAGCACAAGCTGACCACGGGGTTTGGAAGTGATCACAAAAATCCAATAGGCAACTGTAGCCAATGTAAGGATTAATGGCATTAGCAGTTGTAGAAGATTAGTTCCAATGAGGATCAGTCGTCAACTTAAGCCACCGATCAAACTCCTAGCTTTCTGACCAATAATAGTTGGAATGGATGCTGGCGCTTCAAGATTTTCAGGTATACAGTTAACGATGGCACTACCAACAACAACACCGTCTGCGGCCTGAGCAACTTCTCTAACATGCTCTGGGCTTGAAATTCCAAATCCGACAACCACAGGAATCTCTGTATGGGATTTTATACGAGAAACAGCAGCATCAAGTCCAGAAGCTACTTTTTCCTGAGCACCAGTTACTCCCTCCCTCGAAACGTAGTAAATAAAGCCTGAGCTGGCTTTTGCGATAAGTGGAATACGATGGTCTGGGGTAGTCGGAGCAACAATGAAAATATTTGCTAACCCATGGTTTTGACATGCAACCAAGAGGTCGTCTGCCTCCTCAGGAGGAAGATCTAGTGTCAATAAGCCATCGACTCCGGCATCCATTGCGTTACGCACATAGTTCTGAATACCCTGAGAAAAAACTAGATTGTAGTAGGTGTATAGAACAACGGGAACATCTCCAAACTCTCGCACCTTTTTAACGAGATCAAAGACTCTCTCGTGAGAAGAACCAGACTCCAGAGCACGCTGGGCAGCTAATTGATTAGTGAGGCCATCTGCGAGAGGATCGGTAAAGGGAACCCCAATTTCAAGGATATCAACTCCAGCAGCAACAAGTTCTCGGCAAATTTCAACGGAGGTTTCGAAGTCTGGATCACCTGCGCAGATGTAGGATATGAATGCGGATCGACCTTGAGTACGGGCCTTTTCGAAAGCGGATTGTATACGTTCCATACAGCGGTGGCTAGCTATTGTAGCTTGAATTCAATTGAAACAGGTGAAAGGAAACGTAAAAAGGTGCCGGAATTCAATGCGAAACGTCTTAATACATATCTCCTACTTTGGGGATTTAGAATTCTCGAAAAGAATGATTGGAGTCATCTGGTTATATCGGTTTCTGTTTATACCAGCTTTTCTGCTCCTGCTTCCCTATTATTTAATCAGGATGGTGAGACGAGGAGGTTACCTACGTGACTTCAAGCAACGTATTGGTTTTGCTCCTTGCCTAGGTCGCAGTGAAGGGAGGCGTGTCTGGATCCAAGCTGTAAGCGTTGGCGAGGTGCTTGCGGTCGAACCATTAGTCGACGGATTGATTGGCCTAGGATATGAGATCGTCCTGACCACAACTACAAGTACCGGCTACAAGCTTGCACGTAAGAAATACGATTCAAAAGTTCGCTTCACAGGGCTATTTCAACTAGACTTCTTACCCATAGTCCGCAGCTCTTGGAAGCGACTTAGGCCGGATATTTGCCTGCTAATGGAAAGCGAACTCTGGCCAGAGCATCTATGGCAGGCACACCAGCGCAAAGTGCCAATAATACTTGTTAACGCCCGTATGTCAGATCGGTCCTTCAAGCGGGCAAAGCTCGTCAAATTTGCTTATGCACCACTTCTGCAAAGTTTGGCCGGTCTGATGGCTTCGGGTCAACAAGACCTCGATCGCTACCTTAATCTCGGGATAGATCCCGAAAAGGCACAGCTCACTGGGAATCTCAAAATAGATGTGGAACTCAGCCCGGTCATAGACGCCGAGAAGAAAGCTAAGCTCATGGATGAAATTGGCTTCTCGAAGAATATTCCCGTTATTTTGGGCTCCTCGACTTGGGCTGGTGAAGAGCTAGCTTTGACGGAAGTAACCCAGCGACTTATACTTGCAGGGATTCAGTGCCACCTACTACTGGTACCACGACATGCTGAAAGACGTGGCGAAATAAGAAAGCAATTAGAAGGACAATCTCTGACTTGGCATTTCCGATCAGACAGTCTTTCCCCTCCCAAAACAACCGTAATATATGTAGCTGATACTACAGGAGAGCTAGTAAGATTCACACAAATTTCAAGTGTTGCATTTATTGGAAAAACGCTCCCCCCCAATGAAGGATCACAGACACCAATAGAAGCAGCCGCACTAGGAATCCCGACCGTTTTCGGACCCGCGACCAACAATTTTCGCATCATCTGCGAAGAATTAGAGGAGGCTGAAGCATCAGTAAGGATTCAAGATATCGATACCCTATTTGAAGTCCTTAAAGCATTGCTCGATGATACAGACCGCCTCAACAATATGTCCCGAGCGGCAACAAACTGGCATAAAGCCAATTTGGGAGCTAGTGAGCGCACCCTAGAATTCATCAAAAACCTGACTCCTACTCCTTCTTGACATGTTTACACTGAATGCCACCTTGATGAGAATCATTCTCAAATCATGAAAATACCGAAAACTCTTCTGGCTGGAACAATTCTTCTGCTGCAAGCCTGCACGCAACCTGTCGAAAAAAACTCCAAAGATCCAGACTCACGAGCGAGCACATCAGATTTGTCTATTAAATCGATCCAGATTGCCTTAAAACCAAACAAGGACGTTCAAGGCCAAAGGGAAGATGAAAAACTTCTTGGTGAAGAGTTAACGAGGCGGCTAGGAATACCCGTCAAAATCACCACTCCAGCAAGCAAGGCTATAATCGAGGCTGGATTAGCCAACAAAACAATAGATTTAGGTTACGTTAGCTCCGGCGACGCTATCTCCTTCGCTGACAATGATGTTGCCGAAGTACTTGTTGCCGGGCAACATGAGAGTATAGATGTAGATGGAAACCCATACAAAGGAGCCTATTACTACAGCGTTTGGCTATCTCTCAAAGATAAACCCTATGCACAGATTTCAGACCTAAAAAACAAACCCGTTGCCTTCGCATCACGTACTAGCACATCCGGTTTACTGGTGCCAAGTTGGGACCTTATCAAACGAGGGCTTGTTAAGGAAGGTGGAAGTCTAACAGATTTCTTTGGAGAGGGTAATGTTTTCTACGGAACAGGCTACGTCTCAGCAGTGGAACAAGTACTAGAAGGTAAGGCTGAGGCAGCAGCAGTAAGCTACTACGTATTAGAAAAGGATAAGCACCTCAACCAAGAACAACGCAACAAACTAAAAGTGATTCAGAGGCAAGGACCTGTCGCATCGCACACCTTCTGCGTTCGCAAGACGTTACCCAAAGTAGCACGCGATGCACTAAAAGATGCATTATTGACCATGGTTGTCGAAAAGCCTGAGCTTTGTAAGAGCTTGTTTGGAGGCACATTGGTAGAAGTTGATCCTGTCGAACACCTAAAACCGCCTCGAGAGGCTAAGACAATGGTGGCGACATTGAAGGACTAGCCTTAGGGTGCAAAAGCCGTCCCAGATTACACTTCCTAGTGAAGTCGCATCGCCAATCCGCTTAAGATGCCAAGATCTTGGCCTTAAACGAAACGGCCAATGGCTCTTCCAAAATCTGGAACTGAACCTCCGCGGTGGTACGCTTGTCGCTGTCGTGGGGCCTTCAGGAGTTGGTAAATCTAGTCTTCTCGCATGTATTTGTGGATCAGAGAGACCTACAACAGGAAATATTGAGTTTCTGGTCAAGGAAGGCGAAACCCGTACTCAAGAAACTATTCGTCCCAATCTGGGATTGATCTTTCAAAGTCTTAGATTGACGGCGCATGCAACCGTTCTAGACAACGTCCTTTTCGGACGCCTCGGTTCTTACAACTTACGGCAAACATTGTTTGGATTCCCCAAAAATGATACCCAGGTAGCTTACGAAATACTTCATGATCTTGGCATAGCTCACCTGTCTCGCAAGTGGATGACCCAGACTTCTGGAGGCGAGCAACAGCGCACGGCAATAGCTCGTACACTTTTTCAGAACCCCAAAATTATTCTTGCAGATGAACCAGTCTCTAACTTGGACACCTACTACGCGGGAAGGGTGATGGGACTCTTGCGCAACAAGGCGATCCAAGAAGGCAAAATTATCCTTTGTGCACTCCATGACCCACAACTCATCAACAGATTTGCTGACCTTGCGCTAAGTTTAAACCCTGAGCACCCAGAAGGTTGGCGTCTGCGAAAGGTACATTCTTGAAAATGGCTACTGAGGAACAATCCAAATCAGCAAGCCTAATTATGCCAAAGACCCATTGGCATGAACGTCTTAACCTACTGAATGTTACTGTAATCATATTTCTTTTTCTGGCTATACTTTCTGGGAAAAGCCTTCTCGCTAACAATCGTCAGGCTGACATAGGGGCTGGCATCCGATATTTTGTAAAAAAATTTTTCCCGCCCGACTTCACGGACTGGCCTATCATACTTGAATCACTGGGTGAAACCTTCCAGATAGCGATCACTTCAACGTTTATCGCCATTGTACTATCTCTTGGCATAGCACTGTGCGCGGCGAGAAATATCTCTCCCAGATGGCTAGTTCAAACAACACGAATGCTTCTCAATATTACACGTACGCTTCCAAGTCTCATCTGGGCGTTCATATTGGTCATATTCTTCGGCCCAACCCCAATTGCAGGTGTATTGGCGCTGACATTTTACAGTTTAGGATACTTAGGCAAATTCTTCAGCGAAACATTTGAATCTGTGGACGTCCAAGTTGCCCGCGGTCTAAAACTCATAGGAGCTTCTTCTGTTCAATCATTCCGTTTTGGACTCTGGCCAAATGTGAAGGCGCAGGTATGGAGCCATTCACTTTGGATGTTAGAATACAACATCCGCTCCGCCAGCATTGTTGGACTTGTTGGCGCAGGAGGCATCGGGATGGAGTTGAACAAATCAATGGAACTAGCAAGTGGATTTCAGAAAGTAACCGCAATACTCCTTTGTATACTTGGCATTGTCGTTGTGCTGGACCTATTAGGGCAAGCGATTCGTCACTGGATTACTTCTAAGATCAGTGCGAAATCTATAGCAGATTAAATCTTTAAAAATTGATTAGAGAGTTACAGTTAAACTTATGTTTTTTCTGCTCTAGTGGGATTGACAGTTTTGCAAAAAGGGCCATCTTGCGTAGCTCATTCTAAGTGGTGGCTGTAGCTCAGTTGGTTAGAGCATCGGCTTGTGGTGCCGAGGGTCGCGGGGTCGAATCCCGTCAGCCACCCCATTTCCAGCCTTTGCAAAGCAAAGCCAAACT
>CAJWWL010000006.1 GCA_913048125.1 uncultured Opitutia bacterium
TTGCTTGCAGTTGGCTGGAGATCGCCTCCGCTCTGTCTTTGTCTACTCCGCCTACGAGTTCAGTTATCAGTTCATCCACTTTTGCAAAGTAGGTGTCCACACGATCTTTTTTGCGCTGGATTAATATTCGTCGGAGTGCGGCAAGGATACTCCAAGATAGGACTACAGTCGTGAGCCCAAGCGCCATAGTATCAGACCATCTTTGGAAAAAACCTGGTGCCTCTCTACGGAAGTATTGTCCTACACCCTCATGCGGAGGAAATTGTGAGTCATTGTCTGGATTAATTTGGTGTACCTTAGCAAGGATTGGAGACTGTTGGCTTAGTGCCGAACGGTTCTCCAGTAGACTCCGAATTAGTTTCCGTGCATCCCCATTTGGTAGTGAGGACTTGCAGGCCAATACGACACGTACGCCAATTGTGGGAAGGTCTTGTTCTGGGATCGTCTTGCCAGGCCCTGTGGTATACGTCCCAGCAGGGATTTTTACATTCTCGATGTGAGGGTGTCGGTGTACAAGAGTCGCAGCTGGCGCGTTGCCAAGAGCCATGAGTGATAATTCACTGTTCCAAATTGCTTCCTCAATACGAGGGTTGTTCATGCCGCTGACCACAAATACCGCATCTACTTTACCTTCATTCAAGTTCATTAGCCCGGACTCGAAGCTTTCATTACGAAGGTCCATCCCATCTTTGTATCCCCATTGAAAAAGCATTGCTTTTGAGATCTGATCTGTCCCTCCACCATTTGGACCAATTGAAATGGTGCGCCCATGGAGGTTGGACTGGTTGATGTTATCCTTTTTTGTCAGGACGTGTAAGTACTCCCTATACAATGTCCCGATAGAGCATATCCCGGAGAACCCCGGCGTATCGTTTTGTATTAAGCAGAGGTCAACTTTGTCGTTGCGAAGCCCATTAATGTTTTCCCGACTACCAAGGGTATTCAACACCTTAATCTCAAATCCCTCTGATTTAAGGGTAGAAGCAATCGCCTTGGCTACTCGATCGTAGTTACCCCCTTCAACACCGCCAGCGAGTTTCCAATTTGTTTTTTCTTTATCGGTTGTGAAGTAGTACGTCGCGAACACAATACCGATTGCTAGAGTTGCAGCGATCAACAGTAGTTGATTTGATTTTGAAGGTTTTTGCATGCTTATTCTTTCAGAATCACTAGTCACAATAAATTGTCTCCCACTCAATAGGAAAGAGGCTGGAAGTGTTCTTTGGGCTGTTTTTGAACCATGGGGTAGGGTAAAAAACACGTTTATGGGGTTTTCTACCAAGCCAAGCGCCCCACCAACTAAAGGTACTGTTAGCGATAATGTGATGCTGGCACTGACTCATGAGGTGGAGGTCAGCATAGTCTTTTTCTGGACCGTTGTGGTCAATTGGACGTAGTTGAATTTTCTCTTTCGGGAGGTTTTGTATTGCCCATCTAGGATCGTCAGAGAATAGGAAAAATTTGGGTGTGTTCAGTTTTTGGAGCAGTTCTTCTATGGCGCGATCATAGTAATCCATAGAGACTGTCCCATGTGTCTCGTTGGAGGTGGGGTCTGAGACGAGATCGCCTCGCCGAATATGAATGGCTACACTGTGGTTGGTTGCTTGGATTTCTTGCTCTGCAGCACAGTCTTGATGGTCTAATGGGGAACAAAGTGTAAATTCCCTGCGGAGTTGGCCTTCAGCACCTTTGAAGTATTCTGGGCTTTGCCAGTCGCCATCTAGGTAGGCTGGACCATTAATATTTCGTAGTGCTGGTTGAAAGTGGAAGTTCGTTTCGCGGATGATACGTCTAAGATGAGCAGGTCGTAGCTTATCCAGTAGATAATGAAAAAGAGCCAGAGGATCTTGCCTGCGAAGAATATGAAGTCGTCGTTTGTCTTCCTGTGTAGCTATGGTTGCCTCTATATTGAAGTGTATCAGGCGATAGTTGCGCAAAGAGCAAGTTTTGAACTTTTCTGTGTCCAACTTTAACGTTTGCCCAGTTACTTCGGCTGTGCGGCGTCCCATCGCGTACTGAAAAAGCTGGTTGCCGAGACCACCGTTGAGCCGAGTCACAATCATAGGTTTAGGATCAGAGGTTGATACTAAGGATTTGAATGAATTTTCGATGGATTGTTTTGATGTCGAAGTTGGTGGCGATATTGCGAGCGTTTTTAATAAGCTGCTCAGTATGGTCTCGGTCGGTGCGAATTTTGTTAATGGCTTCAGTGATTGAACCGCTCGTGGGTTGGTCTGCGATTTGAGCGTATTTGTATTCTTTCACATGTTTGCAAAGGTGAGTCCATGCTGGAGCATGGATGAGAATCGGTCTGTCGACTGCGAGGTATTCAACAACCTTTGTGGGATAACCGGTTAATGCACCCTCCTTGGTGTTGTGGAAGAAAGGAAGAACCGAAGTCAGTATATGCGCGGAAGCTTGTAGTGCGAGGACCTTTTCTTGTGGTAGAGATAAGATATCAACACACGGCAGGTTGAACCCTTGCTGCAGGAGGCGTTTTTTGGGGGTGGGAGTGCTCAGGATGAGGCGAGCGTCTAATTTGGGGTTTTCGTTAATGGTCCGTGCAATTCGAAGAAGGCCTTCGCGCTGGCCTTCTACTATGCCCGTGTGTACAATCCTTGTGGGGCCACTGGTTGGAGGCTCTGGGAGATCCTTTAGCCGAGTACGTATGCTGTCTAACTCGATTGAGTGTGGGAGGAGTGTACTACTCAGCCCAAAGCGGCAGGAGAAGTCTTGCCCATATCCCCCTGAAATAATCAGGCGTTCTCGAGAAGCACGTAAGATTTTTTCTTCAAATGTCTCTATGAACCAACCTTCGAACGCAGACATTGCTGAGCGTCGCACAGGTATATCCATGTGGTAGGTAACTAGAGGTAATCCGCTGGAACGGTGGGCTAAGTAGGCCCCTATGAGGAAGGGCCAGTTTGGGTAAATACCAAGAATACAGTCAGGGCGGTTCCTTCTAATGGCACGAAGTGTTAAATCGCGAACTCTAAGGATAAGTGCAAAACGAAGGTAGCGTTCCCAGCGCCAAATGTAGGGCACTCTTCTGAAAAGTGCAGGTGGGAGACTGGTAGTTTTGATGTTTACGCCGGATGGGGTATCTGCGCGGGGAGCATCTGCGTGTAGTTCGCGATACTCGGTGATGACTGAGACATCATCTGGCGAGATTTGGGATACGAGGTTGCGCAATACAGTTGAGGTTCCGCCAACAATGGGAGGGAAATATGACGAGACCAGTACGAACCGGGGTTGCCGGGTCTTTTGATGCGCATTCATACGTGGCTAGGTCTTAAAAAAATCAGGATAAGAAACGTTTTTCCTTTTCCTTCTTTCGAAATCAGGTTTTAGGTTTGCATCTTCAATGACACTTTCCTGCTCTGGAGAAAAACGAAAAAAGTGAAAGTTAAAGTTTTTGTGACGCCAAAAGCCACTGTCCTGGACCCTCAGGGTGCGGCCGTAAACCAAGCGATGCACAGCTTAGGCCATACCAATACCTCAAACGTGAGGGTGGGTAAGACCATTACCTTTGAGGTGAATGGAGGGGATTCTCCTGAGTTCAGGCAAAAGCTCGATAAGCTATGTGAAGATTTATTGAGCAATCCTGTGATTGAGGACTATGCCTACGAAATCGAGGCCTGACATCGGTTATCCACAAGGTTGGGTTTGATGAAAGTTATCCGCTACGCCAATCCAGAAGGGGAGCTTGGTTTTGCACAGCTTCGTGAGGAGGGGGTGCCGACAGTACTTCAATTTGTCGATGGGGTTTTTGTAGGTACGGACACACCAGCTAGTATTCACCATCATCTTTGGCCGGTAGATGTGCAGACTATTTTTGCCATCGGTCTTAATTATCAGGCTCATGCTGAAGAGTCCGGCAAGACCCCTCCAGAGCACCCGATGGTCTTCATGAAGCCAGTTACTTCTCTACAAGCTACGGGGAGGGATATTGTTCTTCCCCGCAAGTTGGCCAGTCAAAGGGTGGATTTTGAAGGGGAGCTTGCGGTCGTCATTGGGCGTACGTGCCGAAATGTAGACCGTATAAATGCACTAGATTACGTTGCGGGTTACACCATAGCAAATGATGTGAGCGCGCGCGACTGGCAACTCCAATGGGGTGGAGGACAGTTCTGTAAAGGGAAGGGGTTTGATACCTTTTGTCCGTTGGGTCCGTGTCTTACAACATCTGACGAAATCCTGGATCCCTCGAGTCTGCGTTTAGTCACCTCCATCAACGGTGAAGTCATGCAGGATAGTTCGACTAACGACATGATTTTTGACGTACCCACTTTGATCGAATTTCTTAGTGGCAGTACAACCTTGCTACCCGGTACAGTTATTTTGACTGGGACACCATCTGGCGTAGGAGATGGTCGAGACCCTAAGCGTTATCTTCAGCCAGGTGATAAGGTGGAAGTTTCCATAGAAGGTATTGGCTCCCTCATCAACAATGTGGTGGAGGAAATAATTTGAAAATGCATACCCATCCAATGACTTTTTGCATATGAAAGTAGCTGTACTTCAGTTTCCTGGGTCGAACTGCGACCGTGATGCATATCGTGCAGTAAAAGGCCCACTTGGCCTAGAATGTGATCTTGTCTGGCACAAGCAGACCTCTCTTGCAGGGTATGACGCAGCTCTACTCCCGGGCGGCTTCTCATATGGTGACTATTTACGTTGTGGCGCTATTGCTCGATTTTCTCCTGTAATGGAGGCATTGGTGCGTTTCGCCGCCGATGGTCGCCGAGTTCTTGGTATATGCAATGGCTTCCAAGTTCTTTGCGAGTCAGGGCTTCTTCCAGGTGCTCTTGTGCGCAACAACCACATGAAGTTTGTCTGCCAAGATCAACCCCTGCAAGTCGAGGACTCAGATGCACAGTTCAACTCAGCTAAGTTGGGATCGAGTCTGACCGTTCCTATCGCTCATGGCGAAGGCAACTTCCGCATCGATGAACCAGGATTGGAGCAACTTCGGCGAAATCGACAAATTCTTCTGCGCTACTCAGGTAACGAGGGGAACCCCAACGGTTCACTGGCTGACATCGCAGGCGTACGCAACACCAATGGCAATGTTTTCGGCATGATGCCTCACCCAGAAAGAGTGGTCGAGCCTTTCCACCCTAATCAGGATGGTCTCAAAGTACTCAAGGCATTCTTTTCACTTAATTGAAATTTCACCAAACCTACTCATCTTCCTAAATGAGCGAAGCGCAAAAGACAGAGGTCACCCCATTGGTTGAAGAGGAACTGCGTGTCCCAATCACTCCGGAAGTGGTTGAACAACACGGTCTACTCCCCGAAGAGTACCAGAAGGTCCTTGAAATACTTGGCCGTGAGCCGAACCTGACCGAATTGGGAATATTTAGCGTGATGTGGTCTGAGCATTGTGCCTACAAGAACTCACGACCGCTCCTTCGAATGTTTCCTACTGATAAAGCCGAGCCCAACCCTTCTGTCGGTCGTATTCTTGTAAAGGCTGGTGAAGAAAATGCCGGAGTCGTGGATATTGGTGATGGTTGGGGAATCTGCTTTAAGATTGAATCACACAACCACCCTAGCTTCGTTGAACCTTTTGAAGGTGCTGCAACAGGAGTTGGCGGAATCATTCGCGACATCTTTACCATGGGCGCGCGCCCAGCCCTACTGACTAACTCACTTCGTTTTGGTGATCTGGAGAGTCCTCTTGCACGTCGGCTCATGAGAGGTGTTGTCTCTGGTATTTCTCATTACGGCAACTGTATAGGCATTCCCAACATAGCTGGAGATGTTTACTTCGACAAGTGTTATGAGGGCAACCCCCTTGTAAACGCACTTTGTCTTGGCGTACTCCGTCATGACCAAATTAAGCGTGGTGCAGCCAAGGGTGTTGGTAATCCCGTCTACTACGTTGGCGCTCCTACTGGACGTGACGGTCTAGGGGGAGCCAGCTTCGCGTCAAAAGACCTTAGTGAGGAAAGTCACGAGGACAGACCTGCAGTGCAAAAAGGCGACCCTTTTATGGAAAAGCTTCTCATGGAAGCCTGCTTGGAGATGATGGCGGTACCTGACTTAGTCGTTGGAATTCAAGATATGGGCGCTGCTGGATTGACCTGCTCTACTTGCGAGACAGCTTCTCGTGGCGGTGCTGCTGTGGAGATTGACATTGATTTAGTTCCTCAGCGCGAGACGGGGATGAATTCCTATGAAATCATGCTTTCCGAGAGCCAGGAGAGGATGCTCGTCATCGTCCAAGCTGGTCGTGAGCATGAACTGGAATCAATTTTTGAAAAGTGGGATTTGCATGCGGTTCAAATCGGCAAGGTTATTGAAGGCGATCGCATGATCGTGAAAAAAGGCGGTGAGACCATCGTCTCGATTCCAGCTGCAAAGCTGGCTGACGATGGACCTGTTTATGACCGTGAAGCACGTGAACCGGAATACCTCGCCGAGAGCCAAAGTTGGAATGCCTCAAGTATTTCTGATCTCCAGCCTGAAGAAGTACTCACCGCTTTAGAGAAATTATTGGGGCATCCAACAATTGCCTCAAAGGAATGGATATATCGCCAATATGACCATAGAGTGATGGCTGATACAGTCGTTGATCCCGGTCACTCCTCTGGGGTGATCCGCATTAAGACAGACACTGGCGAAAAGTACGTTTCGATCGCAAACGACTGTAATAATCGATACTGCTATCTAAACCCACGCAAGGGTGGAATTATCGCAATCGCTGAGTGTATGCGCAACCTAGTTTGCTCTGGTGCAACTCCGCTTGCGATGACCAACAATCTGAACTTTGGGAACCCCTATAATCCTGAGATTTTCTACATGTTTCGGGAGGCTGTCATTGGTTTGGCTGATGCCTGTAAGCATTTCGACATACCTGTAATCGGTGGCAACGTAAGCCTCTACAATCAAGGGCCAGATGGTGCAATTGACCCAACTCCTACTGTTTCTCTTGCTGGTCTTATCGAAAGTATTGACCATGTCACAACCCGAGAGATTAAGAATGGCGACGAGGTCTTTCTTCTTCTGGGTGATTTTCCCGACGAAATTGGAGCCAGTCTCTACCTTCAGACTCAGTATGAACTAAAGACTGGAGATGCTCCAGATATTGACCTCCATGCTGCAGGTCGTCTCTATGATTTCACCCTTGAACAGATTAAAAATGGTCGAGTCCATGCGGCGCACGATATTTCAGAAGGTGGCCTTTTAGTTACGCTTTCCGAAATGCTTTTCGGCGAAACCACCTTTGGGGCTGAGTTAAATCTCAATCCAACACCTGACGCTGGGCGAATTGATGCGTTACTTTTCGGCGAAAGTCAGAATCGTATAGTTCTGGCCGTACCACCTACTTTTGTTGAGTCCGTGGTCGAAGCTGCCAATGACGCAAGTGTGCCAGTTCACGAACTTGGCACTGCCACTAAAGCCCCCGTTTTTAATTTGAGTATCAGCGGGAAAACTATTTTCCAAACTGAGACTTCTAAACTGCGTTCAATCTGGGACGAAGCCATACCGGCTTATATGTCCCGCATCTAACCTCTACAGCAAATCTCCCTATGAGCGACAAGCTGACTCACGAGTGCGGGATAGCTCTAGTCCGCCTATTAAAACCGCAGGAGTACTTTTATGAAAAGTACGGTACCAACCTGTATGGTTTCCAAAAGCTGTTCCTTTTGATGGAAAAGCAGCATAATCGAGGTCAGGATGGTGCAGGTATTGGGGCGCTCAAGCTAGATGTAGAAGTCGGAAAGCCCTTCATGTTTCGTGAGCGGAGTATGGAGGCAAATGCGTTGGCCACAATTTTCCATGAGCAACTTGCCCGTTATGACGATATGAAGGCCGATGGAGTGATCCATCCTGAGTTTCCGCGGACCGTGAAGGAACACTTTGAATACTCTGCTGAGATGCTCTTGGGGCATCTGCGCTACGGCACATCAGGTGGCTACGGTACCAGTTCCTGCCACCCATATTTTCGTCGCAGTAATTGGCCCGCTAAAAACCTCTTGCTCGCAGGCAACTTCAACATGACCAACATGGAGGCCTTGAACGAGCACATGATAGGGCAGGGGCAGCATCCTATATTTGATACTGACACTCAGTCCATTCTTGAGTCTATCGGTAATCGTCTAGATCAGGAGCATGATCGTATTTGGGATTCCTTATCAGGAAAGAAGCTCAAGGGCCGCAACCTTGCTCAAGCGGTCGGTGACGCACTTGACCCTGTAGAGATCCTTCTTGAAGCCTCTAAGGGTTGGGACGGCGGTTATGTAATCTCTGGTCTTATTGGAAACGGAGATTGTTTCGTTATGCGTGATCCTTCGGGAATCCGCCCTTGCTTCTATTTTGTCAATGACGAGGTGGCTGCTTTTGCCTCAGAGCGCGTTGCATTAATGAGTATTTTTGAGAAGGAAGAAAACCATATTCATGAGGTTCAGCCAGGTGAAGTCATTTGTATTAAGGCCGGCGGAAAGGTTGTTTCAGGGCAACTTCCTGAATTGCCTGCGCACAAGGCCTGTACATTTGAGCGCATATATTTCTCACGTGGAAATGATCCTAGCATATATGCTGAACGCAAGGCGCTTGGTGCAGCCCTCAAAGATCCTATCATAGATGCTATCGGTGGGGATTTTGATAACTCCATCTTTAGTTACATACCCAATACTGCTGAGACTGCTTACTATGGACTCCTCGAGGAGCTTGGGCATCATCAGCGCCAACTTGCAAAACATCAAATTATACAGGCTCAGGCCGATAACAGTCTAAATGCTGATTTCCTCGACCAACTCTTTGAAGGCCCCTGGGTCCGTGCTGAAAAGATTGCTAATAAGGACATTAAGCTTCGCACCTTTATTGCTCAAGAGAGAAATCGTACGCAGATGGTTTCCCACGTTTATGACATCACATATGGTGTTGTCCGTTCAGATGATAACCTGGTCTGCATTGATGACTCTATTGTTCGTGGCACAACCTTGCGCGAGTCCATTCTCCAGATTCTCAGTCGAACCAACCCTCGTAAGATTATCATCGCATCTACTGCGCCGCAGATTCGTTATCCTGACTGTTACGGTATAGATATGTCTGTGCTCGGTAAGTTCATTGCTTTCCAGGCGGCCGTTGCTCTCCTCAAAGATCGAGGAGCAGAAGACGTTTTACAAGAAGTCTACTCCGAATGCTGTGAACAGGCTACACGCCAACCCGAGAGAATGGTTAACTATGTGAGCCGGATTTATGAGCCATTCACTCCAGAAGAAGTCTCCCGTAAGATCTCTGATCTTGTCCGACCTCGTGAAGTACCCTGGCAGGGCGAGGTTGAAATTCTTTATCAGAGTATTGAAAATCTCGATGCCGCGCTCCCTGAACACAACGGTATGTGGTACTTCAACGGGGAATATCCCACTCCTGGTGGCTACGCAGTTCTAAACAAGGCTTACATCAACTTTTACGAAAACCGTCTCGGCAGAAGCTACTGAGCTTTTGTCAGGTCGGCTTAACTTCCAAAAGAAAGAGTTGACCATTGGTGGGGGCGTATTTTTTGTAAGTCCCCATGGGCTGTGTGCCTTCGCATCGAATTCTCGTTTTAAATCGCCTCTGGCAACCGGTTAACATCGTTGGTGTCAAACGTGGTTTCAGCCTCCTCTGTCAGGATTACGCCCAAGTCATTCATACCAGTGATGGTGTTTTTGATATACTAGATTTTGGTAGCTGGGTTGAGTATTCTAGCGAGAATCCTCCAGGAAACCCGGTCGATGGTATCCAGACGGTTCGGCTCTCGCTTCTGATCCCCAAAGTCCTCCTCTTGCGTGCTTACGACCGATTGCCTATCCGAGAGATGAAGTTCAACCGTCAGAATCTGTTCGAGCGTGATGGTTTTAAGTGTCAATATTGCAACAAGATCTTTCAGGCTCAAGAGTTGAACCTTGACCATGTGATTCCTCGTGATCGTGGCGGACAGACTTCGTGGGAAAATGTCGTTACCTCCTGTATTCGTTGCAACTCTCGCAAGGGAAACCGTCTTCCCCATGAGGCAGGAATGCGACTTGTGCGTCGACCTCAAAAGCCTCGTTGGAGGCCCTTTGTCAGTTCAATTGACGAAGATGAATGCGATGAGTCTTGGATTCAGTTCATGAATCTCAAGAGCTAGGCTAAGGATTGAGTGGTTTCTGCCACAGGTCTTGTGCTCAATTTTCTAAGGTTTTTCGGCTCGCCCTCATTATAGGTTCCTACATGATTCTCCCCCGATGAGTGATGATCCTATTTGGAACGAAATCAGCACTGAGGCTGAAGCTGTAGCTGCTCGTGAGGCCGCCCTGCGTAATTTTCTGGAATTGACCGTCCTCTCTAGGAATTCGTTGGAAGATGCTTTGGCCAATTACCTTTCTCGTAAGCTTGGTGAAGGTACAACGGCCTTTCCTGCTGGCCTTTTTCTCGAGGCTTTCAACGGAGATGCTGAAGTGGCAAAGGCCGTCCGTAGTGACTTGGCCGCAGTACGTGATCGAGACCCGGCTTGTTGCAGTCTGCTCCCTGTATTTCTTTACATGAAAGGTTTTCTCGCAATCAGCTGCCATAGATTAGCGCACTACCTTTGGATGCATGCTAATCGTCAAGACCTTGCCATTTATCTTCAGAGTTTGATCTCGGAAATTTATACTGTTGATATACATCCTGCGGCTCGTTTCGGAAATGGTATCTTGCTCGACCACGCAACCGGCTTTGTGGCTGGGGAAACAAGCGTAGTGGAGGACGATGTCTCGATCTTGCACGCTGTCACACTTGGAGGTACTGGTAAGGAGCAGGGAGATCGTCATCCCAAGGTAAGGCGAGGGGTTCTGATCGGCGCCGGAGCTAAGATTCTAGGTAATGTTGAGATTGGCGAAAGCTCCAAGATTGGTGCAGGCAGCGTTGTCTTAAGAGATGTTCCTGCACACGTGTCTGTTGCAGGTGTGCCTGCAAAGGTTGTCGGTAAGACACATGATCTGCCTGCTCTTCGCATGAACCACGACCTCTGAAGATCTAGCCGTTGATGTTATTCAGCCGTCCAATGGGAGGAGAGGGGAAGTTTCCACTCATTATTTTACATGGAATTTTAGGATCTTCACGCAACTGGGGAGTTGCAGGCCCTAAATTGGCAGATTTTTTTGAAGTTCACGCTATTGATCTTCCAAGCCACGGAAGTTCTCCCTCCTTGCAAGAAATGACCTTCCAGTCGATGGCTGATGAGGTCATCAAATGGATGGACTCTAATTGCTTCGAAAAGGTCTTTCTCCTTGGTCATAGCCTCGGCGGTAAGGTTGCGATGGTTCTGGCCAGTAACTATCCTGAAAGAATTGAACGACTCATTGTTGCTGATATTATCCCCCGAGAGTATCCTCCTCATTCCCTGGCTGCTATCGAGGCGATGTTAGCTCTGGATCTGACCACTATTAAATCTCGGCGTGAGGCTGAAGCTTTGCTGGAACCTGTCGCCCCTGACCTTGGTCTTCGAAAATTTTTGCTCACTAATCTCGTACGTAGTGAAGATCAGCAGTTTTTCTGGCAGACAGACTTACTTTCTTTGCGTAATTCTCTGCAATCACTGGCACAAAACCCGATGGGAAACCGCTCACCATACAGGGGGGGCACACAGTTTTTACTCGGAGAATATTCTGAATTTGTACGGGATGGTGATGAAGATCTGATCAGGCATTATTTTCCTGTCGCGAATATTCAAATTATTCAAAACGCAGGCCACAATCTGCACTTTGACAATCTTCCTGCCTTCGTTGATGCAGTCGCTGGTCTAGTTTAAGAGTTTTATGCATTCTTCACGGGAAGGTTTTGTTTGTCATCTCTTATGAACATGCCCAGCTTAGAAAGTCTTACCTCAATCTTTGATGATAAGCCGCTTAATCACTCCACATCTTTTGTTTTTGGGGTTGTGGATGACTGCTGCCGCGGAAATTCGTATTGACGATGTTCAGAGGTTACTGCGCACAGGAGAGTATGAGAAGTGCCTTAAACAGGTAGAGTCTGCTCGAGGAGAGGGCCAGACTGGAGTGGAGTGGGATCTTGTCCATGTCCATGCTCAATTGGCGCTAGGTCTTCAAAAGCCTGCAATGGAGACCTTAGGTGGTAATTTGTTGCGTCATCACTTTAGTCTACGTGCCAAGTGGCTTGCCCATGAAGTCTTCATTCGAAACGGCAATCTTGAGATGGCACGAGCCCAACTTGATCGTATCTATCGTCTCGGAGGCAGTTTTCATATCAATTTTTGGGATCCGTCTGAACTGGTTGTCCTTGGACGTACGCTCTTGGAGTTAGGCGCTGAGCCAAAGGTAGTTCTAGAGAATTTTTTTGATAAGGCGCTAGAGTCTGACCCTAACTGTCTCGATGCATACTTAGCATCCGGACAGCTTGCTCTTCGCAAACAGGATTATGGCCTAGCGCGTACCCAGTTTGAGAAAGGATTGAAGCGCCACCCAGAGGAACCAGATCTACTTTTAGGAATGGCGCAGGCACACTTTCACGGTGACCGCCGTCGAATGCAGGGACTGTTGGATCAGGTCTTAGATATCAATCCAAGATTTGCCGAAGCAAAGCTGTTATTGGCTGAACATCTATTGGATGTAGATCAGTATGCAGCTGCTGCTGAGCTAGCCGATGCGGTTCTGGAAGACAATCCTTTCAATCCTAAGGCTTGGTCGATTTTTGCCTTGGTAGCCGAACTTCGTCATGATACTGAAACTGCTAGCCTATTTCGAAGTCGTGCTCTTGATCAACGGCCTAAGAACCCAGAGGTAGATAGTTTTCTTGGTCGCAAGCTTTCCCAGAAGTATCTCTTCGAAGAGGGTGCAAAATATCAACGTAAGGCGCTCGTTGCTGATCCTTCTCATCTACCTTCCAAACTTCAGTTAGCACAAGACTTGTTGCGTCTTGGAAATGAGGATGAAGGGTGGGAGCTTGTCCTAGAAGTAAACGAAGCTGACGCCTATAATGTGACTGCTTTCAATCTCGCCAATTTACAGGAAAAACTTGCTAAATTTGCCATCATTGAGAACGAGCATTTTATCATCCGAATGGATGAGGCTGAAGCCAATGTCTACGGTAGTGCCGTCCTTAATCTTCTCATGGAGGCTCGAAATGTCCTCAACTCAAAGTATGGGTTCAATACTGAAAAGCGTACGACGGTTGAAATTTATCCGGATCAAGCAGATTTCGCTGTGCGCACCTTTGGCATGCCGGGGGGGGCAGGGTATCTCGGTGTTTGTTTTGGTAGCCTAGTCACTGCAAATAGTCCAAGCTCTCTCGCTGTAGGCGGACGTCATAATTGGCAGGCCATTCTTTGGCATGAGTACTGCCATGTGGTTACTTTGGGGCTTACCAAAAATCGAATCCCACGATGGCTGAGTGAAGGAATTTCTGTATACGAGGAACTTCAGCGTAATGGTTCTTGGGGGCAGCGTATGGATCGTCGCTACAAGCAGATCATTGAACGTGATGAAATGACGCCTGTCAGCGAACTAAGCTCAGCATTCTCTCGCGCACCCAACCCGATCTACATGATGTTTGCTTATTACCAGTCAGCTCTAGTCGTGGAGTTTATTGTTGAGAGCTATGGCTTTGAGGCACTTCTCAAAATTTTGTTAGATCTGGGTAATGGGGAGAGCATCAACCAGTCCATCGAAAACCATACAGCTCACATTGAAGAGATTGATTCGCAGTTTAAGCTTCGTGCGAAACAACTCGCCAATAGCTATGCTGGCAAAATGGACCAAGCCGTTCCTGAGCCCGAGGTTCAGAAAGATAGAGCAAAACTGGGAGACTGGATGAATAATCACCCCAACAGCCTCTACACGCTTTCCGAGACAGTTGCCATTCTTTTCAATGAAGAGAAATGGGGTGAAGCTATCCCGCATCTAGAACATTGGATAAGTCTCAACTCAACCCAGCACGATGAAAACAACAACGCTTATCGTCTTCTTGCCCAAGCGTATCGCAAGCTCAATGACCCTGATAAAGAGCGAAAAGCCTTGCTTGAGGTCGTAAGATTTGATGGTAGTGCAGTGGATGCCTTTAGGCGCCTTTTGGAACTGGGATTTGACGCTGAAGACTGGGCATTCTTGGAGAAACACGCCCGCAACTTTTTAGCGATTAATCCATTATTGGCCGACCCTCATCAGCTTTTGGGTAGGGCGTCAGAGGCTCTTGGTAAAAGTGCTCAGGCTGTTCAAGCGTACAAAAATCTCCTGCACCTTGAGCCGACCGACCCAGCTGATGTTCACTATCGTTTGGGACGATTGCTGAAGGATTCTGATCCCCATGCTTCCCGCCGGCATATACTTCAGGCTTTAGAAGAGGCTCCCAGATTTCGGGCGGCCCACAAGCTCCTGCTCGATTTCCAAGATAAAATCGATGATTGAACGCAAAGTCACTATCTCCTTATTCCTCCTGATGTTTACAGGCATGCTGGACGCGCAGCGTTTACTTCCCGACCCTCGTTACGACCGTAACGGTGTACCTGACTGGAAGATTGACCAAGAGTTCGGCCACGATGTATTCACTTTCGTTCGAGTTCGTTATTCGTCCTGGAACCGAAACCAAGGAAAATGGAGTACGGATTATCCTGATAGTGATCTCAACTTCAGCTACCGTCTCCAGCAGCTTACCTCCATGCAGGTGGACCCTAACGGCAAAATCCTCGAACTTACCGACAAGGAACTTTTCAACTACCCCTTTCTTTATATGATCGAGCCCGGCCATATAGAGTTGAGAGATGATGAAATCAAAGCCCTCCGTAAATATCTTCTTAATGGCGGATTCCTAATGATTGACGACTTTTGGGGATCACAGGAATGGGATAATTTCGCTTTCGAGATGCGCCGGGTCTTTCCTAAGCGCAAGTTTACCGAACTCGACCTGAAGCATCCGATCTTTCATTGTGTTTTTGACTTGAAGGTCAAACCTCAGGTTCCAGCGATTCAGACTGCCCTCGAAGGTCGCCCTTATGGCATTACCTGGGAGCGCGGGGAGGATGGCCGAGAGCCTCATTACAAGGCGCTCTACGACGATAAAGGCCGTATGATGGCCATTGCTTGCCATAACACTGATCTTGGAGATGGATGGGAACGGGAAGGGGAGAACCATTGGTACTTCAAGGAGTTCTCTGAGAAGTATGCATACCCGATGGGCATCAACATTGTATTCTATGCCATGACGCACTGAGGAATGGCTAGGTACTCAAATGTTCAATCCGCTTTCATTCGAATTTTTCCTACCGAAATTAATCGGTCGAACTCTTCTGCTTTATTAAAACCATGAACGACACTTACGAAACTGAACGTCAGACTGTAGAGGAACTTCAAGGCGCCCGTGCCCGTCTCAAGGCGGAGTTGAGCAAAGTTATAATTGGCCAGGAAAACGTGGTTGACCATCTTTTATTGGCGGTCTTTTCGGGAGGACATTGTTTACTTACTGGAGCTCCGGGACTAGCTAAGACACTTCTTGTTCAATCACTCTCCCAGCTCTTCAATCTGAGTTTTCAACGTATACAGTTTACTCCCGATCTCATGCCCGCCGATGTTACTGGCAGTGAAATTCTCGAAGAGTCTTCTGATGGGCGTAAGATGGCTTTTGTAAAGGGACCTATCTTTGCAAACATGGTATTGGCCGATGAAATTAACCGTACTCCTCCCAAAACACAGGCTGCTCTCCTCGAAGCTATGCAGGAGAACCATGTAACCTCTGCAGGGCGCACCCACGAACTACCTGCGCCATTTTATGTCTTTGCCACTCAAAACCCGATCGAGATGGAGGGAACTTATCCATTACCTGAAGCTCAACTTGATCGCTTCATGTTTAATCTTGTGGTGGACTATCTGCCAGAGGATGACGAAGTGGCCGTCGTCGCTCAAACTACTGGCGGCGTTGCAAGTTCGATCCACCCTCTCTTCGATGGTACCCAGATTCAAGCTTTTCAGAATGTAGTTCGAAAGGTTCCTATCGCCGAAGAAGTGGTCCGGCACGCTGTTAGATTAGCTGCAAGCTCACGGCCTCGTACTGAAAAATCGCCCGCCTTTATCAACGAGTGGGTCAGCTGGGGTGCAGGCCTAAGAGCCGCACAAAACCTCGTGCTGGGCGCTAAGGCCCGCGCTTTGCTTGATGACCGCACACATGTTCTCCCCGAGGATATTGATGCCTTAGCCAAGCCAGTGCTTCGCCATCGTATTCTAGTGAACTATCGTGCTGAGGCCGAGGGTGTCAGTGTGGACACAGTCATTGATAAACTGCTGGCGGGCAATAACTAGCTTGGCTTTTTAGTCCGATTATGACCCTGAAAAATTCCCGAGTATTGCCAAGATGCCAACCACTGCAGAACTTATAGATCCTGCAACACTCATGCGGATTCGTTCTCTGGAGTTCCGCGCGCGTATTGTTGTTGAGGGTTTTCTTCGCGGTATTCACCGTAGCCCCTACCATGGTTTCTCCGCTGAGTTCACAGAGTATCGCCAGTATATCCCCGGAGAGGATACGCGCTACATGGATTGGCGTTTATACGCTCGAAGTGATCGTTTCTACATAAAGAAGTTCGAGGACGAGACCAACCTGCGATGCCACTTTCTTGTGGATCGTAGTTCCTCAATGGCCTATACTTCAAGTGCTTATACGAAGGCGGACTATGGCTCCACTCTTGCCGCGACTCTTGCATATTTCCTCAGTATGCAGGGTGATGCTTTTGGTTTGGCCACCTTTGATGAATCATTGGCTGATTATATTCCGCCTCGCAACCGACCAGGGCACCTTCGTCAATTCATGCTTGCTCTGGAAGGCGCTCCAAAAGGGAGATCCACAAATCTTGTAACTCCACTCAGTCTCTTGGCAGAAATTCTGAATCGGCGTGGAGTTATTGTATTAATTTCCGACCTCCTAGCCCCTCTTGAGGACTTAGGCAGGGAACTTGGCAAACTTCGAGCGCGAGGCCATGAAGTTTATCTCTTCCAAATTCTCGACCCCCTAGAGCTTAAATTAGACTTTGATGGCCCTTTAATTCTACAGGATATGGAGACTGAAATTGATCTCCATGTTGACCCCCAAACCGCTTCCACTCGTTATTTGGAGAATCTCAACGCACATTTAGAAGGCATCCGAGAAATTTGCACTGCAAATGGCATTCAGTATCAGCTTTTGTCCTCGAATGAACCCCTCGAATTTGCCCTTCTAGAGTTTCTAAACAGCAGATCCCGTCGCAGTCGCTCAAGCCGAGCTCATCGATGATGACCATTTTTTCCAATCCTGCTTTCTGCTCTCCACTTAGAGAGGTATCGTGAGTTTGCTTTTTCCACTCTACCTACTCGGTGCAGCGGCCATAACTCTGCCAATACTTCTGCATCGTCGTCGTCAGCGCCCAAAAGAACGTACCCAGTTTAGCTCTCTTATGTTTCTTGAGGCGACACCTCCGCGGGTAAAGACACGAACGAGAATAGAAAATCTCTTGCTGTTGTTTTTGCGCTGTCTTGCCTTTCTCACCCTCACGCTATGCTTCGCCCGACCATTTCTTCCTAAGCAGGACGATCTTGCTGGTGGTATGATCAATGAGCGAGTTCTGATACTTTTAGATAATAGCGCGTCAATGCGGCGAGAGGGTTTACAGGAAAACCTTCGCCAGCAATTGACTGAACGTTTAAAGCAAATTGGAGATCGCGATCGCCTCGCCGTGTTCGCTTTTGATCATGAGGTTCGACCTCTAGTCGAGTTTACTGAGATGGAGGGGTTGGATCAGAAACAACGTAATCAGCTTCTGATTGAGCGTTTAGCTGGAGCGCCTCCCGGGTGGGGCGGTACTCATCTAGCTAATGCTTTTATGGCCGCAACAGACTCAATTCTTGAAGACGAGGCTCGGGTTGGAACTCAGACCCTACAGGGAGGACGTATCCTTCTTATTAGTGACATGCAGGAGGGTGATCGTCTTGACGAACTTGGTACTTTCGAGTGGCCCAAGAATGTCGTAGTCGACTTGGAGCCAGTTGAAGTAACCAGCACTTCAAATGCAGGTTTGATGCTTGCTGCTTCTGAGCAAGGAACTTTGAGTACCGACAGCGGATCAACTCGAGTTCGTATTTGGAACTCAGCAGATTCCAACTTGAATAAATTCCGTCTGCGTTGGGATGGGGACGATTCTGAAAGCCCTGAGATTTATGTTCCTTCTGGTAAGAGCCGTGTTGTTAGCGCTCCTGAACGTCATACTCCAGGAGCCTCCACACTCGTACTCTCTGGGGATAAGCATGATTTCGATAACCGCCTTCATATTGCGCCAGAATTGCCACGTCAGCTCAGTATTGTCTACTTGGGTGATCGCAAGGAGACTGGCCCAAGTGGTTCACTTTTCTATTTGGAAAGGGTATTCCAGTCTAATCGCTATCTTGCACCGCGCCTGATTTCCTTAAAACAACTGCCTGAGCCTGTAGAGTTTCGGTCTGAAGATGTTCACTTGGTCATTGCAGAAAGTCCCATTTCTGAGGTTAACCTTGATTCCTTAAAGCAATACTTGGAGGACGGACGTACGCTGCTACACATTTTAAACGATGCAGACGATCTCGGAGGCCTCAAATACTTGTGCAAGGCTACAGTTCGACCCGAAGTTGTGTCTACGCCAATTACTCCGGACGAAAACGAGTTCAATCTGATTCAGGAACTCGATACTAGCCATCCTGTGCTAACGTCTTTTTCCGAGCCTCGATATCGGGACTTTACCAAGGTGCATTTCTGGAAATATCGTCCGTGGGCTGAAGGTTATTTCTTAGGGGAATCTGTGCTGGCTCGGTTTGATAATGGTGCACCTGCACTTGTTGAATTGCCGGTTGGGCGCGGTTCTGTTCTTGTGTTGATGACAAGTTGGCGTCCAGAAGACAGTCAACTTGCCGTCTCCACTAAGTTCTTGCCACTGCTATTCAGTGTTTTGGAGCAAAGCGCTGGTGCCTTGTCCAGAACATCTTTGTTCACAACTGGCGAGCAGGTGCCTCTACCGCAGACTCCTCAGGCTGTTGCTGTTGTGCGACCAGATGGTAAACGTTTTGAACTCAAGCCTGACCAAGAGTACTTTGCTCGCACAAACAACGTTGGATTGTATCAGTTGGAGACTTCAGAAGCCGAATTGACCTTTGCTGTTAACCTACCTGAAATGGAAAGTAGGACCTCACCAATGAATCCGGGGCGACTGGCTCAGTATGGAGTAAAGTTTGCTGAGTCTGTACCTGACACCACTACTGAAGAGTTAAAAAAATCTCAGAAACCATTTGCGGAAATTGAGAATCGGCAAAAGCTTTGGAAATGGCTCTTAGCCGCTGCGTGTGTTTTTTTTCTTCTCGAGACTTGGCTTGCCGGCCGGTTGACCCGTCCGCTGACCGCCTAAGCCATTCGATGACCTATGCTTGAGAGACATTTAAGGATTCGGCTAGCTCCCATTGCTGCGCGTGCGCGCATCTTGGATTTATGGAAGAACCTCGGATGGAGCTGGGGGGTGGCTTTTTTTCTAGCTGCTGCCTTGCATTGGTTACGTCAACATGGGGACGCCATGTCCTTTACGCCGCTGGCTCTTGTGCTCATGGTTGGGGTTGGTGGTACGGGCCTTTCATTTTTCCGGTTCACCCGGTTTTCCCTTAACTATAAAGAGATTGCTTGGAGACTTGTTGAGAAACATCCCGAGGTGCGGTCTTTGGTAATGACCGCCGTTGAGCAAAAGTCTGACGAAACCAGCGGTCAATTGAACTACCTACAGGAAAGGTTGCTAAGAGAGGCCATCAGTCATGCCAAATCCAATCAGTGGATTCAGACCGTAAGCAGTCAGCGGCTCCTTTATACGGCAAGCTTTAGTCTGTGGATGGGGATAGGCTATCTTTTCTTCCTCTATCAGGTGATTACTCAGGAACTACCAGTTACTGTTGCACAATCTGCCCCTGTTCCGGTTCCAGAAACTATGCCTTTGGCTACAGAGTACATGGTAAATGTAGAGCCAGGTAATACTGAGATAGAAAAGGGTAGTGGTCTTGTTGTGATGGCCAGATTTGGCGACGCAGTTCCGGAAACTGCTGTTTTGGTACTCGGTGAAGAGTCTGGCTATCCATTGAGACTCCCGATGTCTCGTAACCTCGGAGACCCCATCTTTGGCGTTCGTATACCAGAGGTCTCCTCCGAGACCACTTATCGGGTTGAGTTTGCAGATGGCGAGTCTCAGAGGTACCGTATTAGTGTTTACGAACATCCGGCCTTACTCATGGCTGATGCTGTTGTCACCAACCCATTATATTCACGTCTTCCAGACAAGGAGTATAAAGACGTCCGCTCACTCAGCATGCCTGAGGGTGCAGTAGTTCAGTACACCTTTACATTGAATAAGCCCGTTATGGGTGCATGGCTCACGCCCGAAGATGGAGATGCTATTCGTCTAGAAGCTGATCAGTCCGGTGACAACATTTACACCACTTCGCTGAGTCCTACAGAATCCGTGCGCTACCAGCTAGATCTGCAAGATGACGATGGTCGTCGCAACAAACTTCCACCGAGGTTCAGTATCGACATTCTACCCAATCAGCCTGCAAAGCTGAAAGTGTTATTTCCACGTGGAGACCGGCGAGTTTCGCCTTTGGAAGAGATTGAGTTTGAGGCAGAGGTATCAGACGACTTTGGTGTAGGCGTCTACGGACTTACCTACTCTCTGCCTGGAGTAGATACCAAGGAACTGGTGCTCGGGTACCCTAGTCAAGAACCTACCTTCAAGGTCAAGGTGCAGCACATGCTGGCGTTAGAACCTCTCAATGTTGAACCCGACCAGTTGATGACTTGGCACTTTTGGGCCGAAGATCGAGGTCCTGATGGTAAGGTTCGTCGCCATGAGGGTGACATGTATTTTGCCGAAGTCCGTCCCTTCGAAGAGATCTATCGCCAGGGCATGCCTCAGGAGGGAGAAGAGATCCCTGGTCAGGAGAAGAAGCAAATTGCGGAGAAGCTAGCTAATGACCAGAAATTGATTATCAGCGCAACTTGGAAGCTAAAGCGACAGGCTGATCAGGCGATCCCCAAAACCTACCTTCAAGATGTAGAGTTAGTGCGTCAGTCACAGGCTCAAGTCCGCCAAGAGTCAGAGGAGGCTATGGATCAGCTAGATGATCCCGAAGCAGAAGAAATTTTGGGCAAGGCAGTTGAGTTCATGGAGAACGCCATGCAAGACTTAGAAATTGCGGTCGCCAAGGATTCGGTCCAGCCTCTAACATCAGCTTTGACTGCTGAGCAGAAGGCTTATTCTCAACTTCTCAAGCTTCGGGCTCGGGAATTCGTAGTTTCTCAAAGCCAAGGCAAGGGGCAGGGTCAGTCTAGCTCCAGCCAGCGTAATCAGGAACAGCTAGATAATCTTGATATAAAGAAGCAGGAACAGCGCTACGAGACCGCCAATCAGAACCAGCGTGAGCAAGACGTTGAAAAGCGGGAGGACAGGCAGGCTCTGAGCCGTCTAAAAGAGCTCGCGCAACGCCAGAATGATCTCGCTGAAAAACTCAAGGATCTACAGACTGCTCTCGAAGAAGCCATCACTGCAGATGAGCGTAATGAACTTGAGCGCCAGCTCAAACGCCTTCGGGAAGAACAGCGAAATATGCTCTCCGATCTTGATGAGTTGCGTCAGCGTGTACAGAAGCCCGAGAACCGAGAGCGTAACCAGCAGGCTCGCAATCAGCTAGATAAAACACGAGAGAAGATGACAAAGGCTTCGGAAGCTTTGCGAGAGCAGAATTTAGAGAAGGCGATAAACTCCTCCACCAAGGCTCAGCGTGATCTAGAAGAACTCGAGGATGATTTTCGTAAGAAGGTGGCTAACCGCTTTTCCGAAGAGATGCGCAAGATGCGCTCTGACGCTCGTCAACTTGACGATTCCCAAAAGCAACTTGCTTCCGACCTTCAAAAGAAGCAGGAGTCAAAGGGGCGACGTCTTGTGGATGATGCTGATGACAGGAATTTGGCCCAGCGAGCCGAGCAGCAAAAGTCCCAAACTAGCGAATTGCTTAAGCAGATGCGAGAGGTTACTGAGCAATCTGAGGAATCTGAGCCGCTTCTTTCTCGTAAGCTATACGAGTCTCTACGCAAAAATGGTTCGGGTCAGCTCGAGAAGAGTCTCCAAAACACCAGCGAATTGCTCAAAAGAAGTTTTCTGCCTCAGGCGAGTGAAGCCTTGCAGGCTGCAGACAAAGGAATCGCTGTTCTTCGTGAAGACGTGGAGAACGCAGCTAAGAGCGTTCTTGGTGATCCTCGCGAATCACTCCGGCGAGCAAAGCAGGAACTTGAGGAACTTCAAAAGAATGTTCAGGACGAGTTGACCAGAAAGAAAGCTGAAAGCGGGAGGAGCAGCACCGAAGAGAATGAGTTGTCAAATCCACAAAATGATGACGGCCCAGATGGGCTAACTAACCTAGGTGAGGGTAGGGATAACAGCAAGCTTGCTAGCAAGACTAGTAGGGAACTTGGTCTGGAAGCTTCTGATTCAGATGCTGTCCAACAGAAGTCCTTGGATGCGCAGGCGAACAGCCAGAAACAGCCATTAAACCAGCAAACTTCTGAAAGTGGGGAAGGAGAGAACTCTGGGCAGCCTTCATCCTCCCAGAAACCCAGCGGAGAACCACAACATTTTTCTGAGATTGATAATTCGGAGAACCAGCAGGTGAACAACCAAGGTCAAACTGTTCAGTTGCCTGAAGATCTTGGGTCACCGCAAACTAATTCACAAAGCCCTTCACAAGGTGGTCGGGTGGCCGATCAAAATACTGCTGATCAATCTGGTCCACCTCAGAAAACCCAGTCTCAACGCGGACAGAGTGGGAATCAGAATCCATTCGAATCTTTCGGCGGTAATACTGGTGGCCCCATGACTGGTCGTAACTATCTTCAGTGGTCAGACCGGCTCAGGGATGTTGAGGAAATGGTCGAGTCAGAGGAGCTTCGTAATAAAGTGGCAGCTATTCGCGATAAAGCCCGAAGCTTTCGTCGAGACTTTAAGCGTCACGGTAAGGAGCCTGAGTGGGATTTAGTCAGCAAAGAAATACTTGAGCCCCTAGCTGAAGTTCACGGACAAGTACGTGAAGAATTACTCAAGCTTGAGTCTGAAGTTTCCCCTGTTCCAATCGACCGGGACCCAGTTCCAGAGCGCTTCTCTGATCTCGTCGAGAAGTATTACAAAGAACTTGGCCGAGGTGAGTAGGGTACACTCTGATTGTTTTTCAAAAGCTCACGGGCATTTTGGAAAAGTGTCCATATGATGGACCGAGAATCGAACTATTTCCTACACACTCGAGCACACGTAAATGCGAGATCCAGCGTCAATTTGTGCGGCTGATGCATCCAGTAGTGCGGGTGCGTCTACGACTTGGCCTTCTCCAATGGTAGCGCGGCCAGCCACCAAGATGGCAACCTTTCCGTAAAGATCTTGGCGAGCAGACTCTTCAACGCTTTCGACTTTTCCTTCCGAGATCCAGCGGCGAAGCTCTAGTTGAGTCCAGTCTCGATAAGGTTCCTTGGCTGCGAGAATGTTTTCAGCGAAACGTGCACCAGCAGTGCGCCAGAGACTTTCGGTCAGCTCTTTGGATTCACTCATGATGGACTGCATGTCATCAGAAGAAAGCCAGACTGCAGTTACTCCAGTATCCGCCATCACATTGGCCGTTCGTGGGATGCCTGCTAGTACGGCCATTTCTCCAATAACACTACCTCGACCAAGGATATCGATAACGCGATCTTCAATGGCAACTCGGACACTTCCACGAGTGATCACAATGAGTCCATCACCTGGATCTCCTTGGTTCATTAGCTTATCATCTGTCTGGTAGGTCTTTTCCTGAGCTGCACTGATAATCTTCTCAATTACAGAGGTCGGCATACCTTGTAGCCAGGTGACTTCGCGTAGAACTTCCTGCGAAGTGGGAACTTTTAGTTTAAGCGGGTTGTCCATGATGGACTTCATGCGTTCCTCCACATCGTCAAGCATGCGGGTCGCCTCATCTGCCTCGATGGCTCCCTGCTTCTTCATCTTTTTGATGGTAGCTTGTTCGTGATTTAAGATGGAGCGTACCGCTTGCTTCGTCTCGATGCTGACCGTAATGTCAGGGTACTTCTCCTGCATGTCCTTGATGTAACCAAGAGCCTCTAAGCGGTTGGAGTCGATTTCCTTGAGAAGGATACTTTTAATGTCTTCATCTTGTACGCTGTCGTCGATGCTGAGACTCAGCGAATCGACCAACTTCTTCACTTCGTCTTGAGCAACAACAAATCCCTTTGCTGCATCATAAGAAGCTGCTAGGCGATCGTGGAAGTAGCCGCCGAGGAAAGGAACTCCTTGCAGTGCATCCAGCGGAACTCCCAAGAAAGAAGGGGAGCCACACACATCCTTAAGGTAGTTTCTCTCCGTAAGTGGAGCAGTGCCGTTAAGATCAAGAACTTCACTGACATTTCCAGAGAGAGCATTGACAGCCTGAGGTCCAAGTAGCCCAGCACCAAATTGGTTCCAGTAGCTGGCTTTTTCTTTTTCGAGAAGTCTTCTTCTTGCTTCTGCGAGGGTGTCAATATTTGCCTTTTCTGCTTCCGAGACATGAGGAACATCCATTTCTGGAAGGTAGTTGCGCACTCGACCCCAGCTGGCACCACTCAAGAATCTATCGTTCTTAAGTAAATCCATTTCGTTTTCTGCGCTTCGTTCTACAGTCTGTGCGGCCTGTCCCATCATAAGGGCTTTGACTGCAGGAATCTTGGTGAGACCAAGTCCGTTAACCACCAACTTTACCGTGGTTGCATTAACGAGAAGTGTAAGTAGCACGATTCCAGAAACAAAGAAGAGAAATTGGTCCCGGATAGTTTCTGGAATGGGGTTAGGTCCGGAGTAGTTACCTACGTGAAGGTGATCGTTAGCGATGACAAGCGCAAGTGCTAGACCGATGGCTCCCCTGAGAGCTCCCCACCATACCACGATTGCATCCTTTCCTGGGAGTCCATAGCCGGCAGATTTCATCCGCAAGTAATAGACGCCCATATTTGCCGCACGAACGACATGTATGATGACGTAGATGATACCGAGCATCAACAGATTAGTGCCAAGGTTGTCCAGAGCTACGCGCTGGGCTATGACAACCCCAACGATAATAAATATCAGCACATTGCAGATGAACGCCGCAAATTCGATGAATTCATGGAGGAAATGCTCTACCTCAGGGCTGATTCGAGTTCGGCCAAAGCTCGCCATGACAACACCGAGTGCTACGAGACCAAGCACACCTGATACTCCCATGAAGGTCTCAGCAGCATAGAACGTAAGATAAGCACCTACGAGTATGATACCGATCTCAATCTCGGGGTCGTTGAACACACGTTTGACCCAGGCGGCAGTAGTTAAGCCAATGAGACCGCCCACGACTGCTCCAGCCGCACCAATCTTTATGAAACCGAGTGCCGCGCTGCCTAAGCTCCAAGTCTGAGCACCCACTATAACAAGCAGGAGTACGACAAATACGACTATGGCAGTACCATCATTGAGCAATGACTCGCCTTCAATTAAGGTGCCTAGCTTCTTGCTCGCCCCTAGTTCTTTAAGCAGGGCAACAACAGCGACTGGGTCTGTTGCACTTGCAATACCGCCAAAGAGCATACAGAGGAACCATGCCATTGCCTCTGGCGATGGGTAGGTGAAGTTCTCTTTGTATAAGCCCAAACTTCGATGAACTTCCTCGAGGCTAAAGTTTTTCCACGCCTCCAAACCAAGATTAGGTGCTTGTACGCAAAGCCACAGTAATCCACCAGTCATGAGGGTGGCGGTGATGATCCCCGGACCTGCCATCCAGAAGGCATTCTCAACAGACTTCTTGAAGGTGTGCATATCAAGAGCAAATGCGGCTTCAAAGATGAGAACTGGCAAGAAAACGTAAAGAATAAGGTGGGGGTCCATCTGTGCGCCCCAGTGAATTGCGCCTATTATGTATTCTATAATTTTGGCGAAAAACCCTTTCTCTTCATGGCCACCGTGAGAAGCTGAATGGGTATTATCGGGGTGTGCGTGGGCATGATGGTCATGTGATTGACCATGACCTTCTGCACTAGGCGCATGAGAGGTATGGGTTACAGGAGTTGGCTCAGGTTGTGGCGGGGGTGTTACTGCTGTAACTGGGGCTCCTGGTGCTGGAATTGCAGCATATGCAGCTTGCAGACCTGGGTATGTAGATTCGTAGAAATCCCAAGCATCCTTTTCGTCGAGCAGATTGCGAAGCGCCTGCATATGCTCGGTGTCAGTCTGGAGCAGTTTCGGATCTTTTGGATTACGAGACTGCAGATGCGCCTTGAAATCATTTATTAGCTTTAGGATTACAGGGCTAATTTGGGCTGTTCCCGCAGAGCCTTCTGGTCCATGACTGCCATGTCCCGTATCATGGGAGGGCTCAGCATGATGGCCGGTATCGTGATGGGATTCTGTCTGCGGGTGACCTGCGTGTCCATGACCATGACCTTCATTGCTCGCGTCCTCCTTCGGCCGAGTCAATGCGCCCATGACCAAGCCAATGATTAGTAGAAATACCGTGAAGGGAAGGGGTATGCCGGGAAAGATCTTTAAGAAGTGCTTTGATGCGGCACCGATCGTAAGGCATAGAATCAGAAAAAGTAGTCCGTGTAGGTAGTTGAGACCGCCATCGGCGGAAGCAAGTACAGGCAGGTTAGTGAGCATTAGGTCTGTCATGGCGCGGCGTATCTGCTGGGGTTACCAAAAAAACAGTGATTGGTTATGATAGATTCTTAAGTTAGCTACAACAAAATAGTATTAGCGTGACTGAATACGAATTTTACTTAAGCCATGAGTCCTACATTGGTCCATGACCCAAGTGATTTTTTTGAGTGGAGTCTCTTGATCGGCGATAAGCAGCACTTGTTTAGTGTTAGCTTGAGTGCCTGCAAATTTAATAGTTTCTGAGAATTGTTCCTGAGAAACTGATGTGTTGTTGTAAAGAAGGTTACCAAGTGAGTCAACGGACACGATTATTCGGTCCTCCAGTTGGTTTGAACCAGCCGTTTTGATTTCCGGGAGTACGAGGTTCAGAGTGCGTACCTGCCGGAATTGCATCGTGATCAAAAAGAAAAAGAGTATGACCGTGAGCACATCTAGCAGGGGCAATATATTTATGCCTGGTTTTTTGCGTTTTCTACGCAGGGGATGCATGGGTCAAACTTCTGTGTTGGATTCAAGCAACCGTTCAACGCCAGCATCAATACGAGCGGCAAGCACATCTACGCGACGGTCGAGCCAGGTTCCCGCAACTAAGGCTGGGATAGCAACGCTGAGACCTATGATAGTGGTGCTCAGGGCTAGAGATATACCTTGCCCGAAGTCTCCGGTGTCGGTGGCGACGCCTGCGCCGTCGAATCCTGTAAAAACCCGGACTAGTCCAGTAACGGTACCAAGAAGTCCAAGTAGTGGCGCAACCGCGACCACGATGTCTAAAAGAAACAATCCGCGTTCAAGTCTGCTGACTTCGAGTCGCGCATAGGCCTTCAATCCATCTGGATCAGTCCCTCCCTCACAATAGAATTGGAGGATACGACCCCCTGAAGATTTAGGATCGACCTCATTACCGCTCCATTCACCTCGGACAATAGCCTCAAACAGACTTTGTGGAAATACTTTGACGAAACAAAGGGCGATTACTCTCTCAATAGTGACAGCAAGCCCCAGCACAGAACAGGCAAGAAGTGGGTAGATAAAAACCCCAGACGCCTTCAGGATCTGAGATAGGTCCAGTTCCATTTACGTTCTGGTTTGCTTAGGTTGCAGTTGTTTTCTTTCTAGGAGGAATAGGAGAGAGCCTGGTCAACCGATTTTGTTGCATCAGCAGACTGAAGTAGCTCAGCGATAGGATCCCAGCGACCCTCTGTAAGTGCCTGTTGCGCACTGGATGGTAGGGATGCAGGGAAGGCATGGTTCCCTGCTCTAATTTCCAGATGCTCTATATCTAGGGTCACTTCAAGGCTTGGGTCAGCATTGATAAGATCTGTAAGTTCACGGCGGACATCCTCTGTAGCAGTCATACATGGAATGCCTAGCGTGGTCGAATTGCCGAAGAATATTTCCGCAAAACTCCCTGCAACAATTCCTCGAATACCCCAATGGTAAAGGGATTGAGGGGCATGTTCGCGCGAACTACCGCAACCGAAGTTCACACCGCTGACAAGGATAGATGCATTGGCGCGTTCAGGTTCGTCAAATGGATGTGTACGACCGTCTTTACTTGCAAAATCGCGCTCGTCATAGAATGCGAATTCGCCAAGGCCGTCGAAAGTGACGCACTTCATGAATCGAGCGGGAATGATACGATCGGTATCAATATCGTTGCCAGATACGGCTAGTGCTGTGCCGGTTACAGAGGAAATTTTCTCGAGCGACATGGTTGTTAACTGTTTTTTTAATAGTCGAAGGATAAATCAGTTTGTGATGGCTTGCAGTCTAGTCGGCAAGTGTAATCGGTTTCTGTAAAAGCTACCGCTAACAAGAAGAAACCCCCCTGTGGTAACAGGAGGGTTCCGTTGAAAATTTAATAGCTATTGCTTACTGATCGGCGTCTGGGTTGGAGCACTTCGGGCCTTTCAGGGGATCGGAAGAGCTAAAGATTTGCTCGAACTCTTCTGCGGTTGCGTTAAGGTCGATCCATTCCTCCATTTCTTCCGGAAGGTCGGTGTCAGGGTAGATCGCCTCGACAGGACATTCGTCGACGCAAGCATTGCAGTCAATGCAGGTGTCGGGGTTTATGTAGAGGCGGTCGGGCGTCTCATGAAAGGCATCTACGGGGCAGACGCCCACGCAGGTGGTGAATTTGCAGTCGACGCACGCTTCGGTGACAACGTAGGCCATGATTTTTCTTAGTTGGTTTTTAGCTAGGATTAACCCTCAATAAAAGGGCGTAAAAACCTAGCAGGATAGACTAAAGGGTCAATTGCAAAAGGTATCCATTTGTACCTATGCCTGACTCCAGATTCGTAGTGTGTGAAGCATGAAGTACTCGAAAGCGGTTATATCCTTGAGGTTTAAGACTAGGAGCCCTTTCAGTTCCTCTAGCTTTGCAATGGTTTTTATGTACTTGCTGATGGATTCTGGATCAGTCTGGTTACTTCCTCGGAGAACGATATCGCCAGTAGCTTTTTCAACCTCTTGTAAAAGTTGTAGCAACTTGCCCCGTAGCACTCTGGATTCCGCGGCATCTTTTAATTCTTTCGACGCATTCTCTGGTAGTGAGCTGGTTTCAGTGGCAATACTGTCCGCGGATAAGCTTTTATTTATAATATCGAAGCGAGCCGCTAGTCCATAGAGTCCAAATATGGCTTTGCTGACAGCTGGTTTGCCTCCGGCCCGAAGATTTCCGAGGGCTTTGATCCAATCACCGTAGTCAGTTTTCCACTGGATCCAATCTTCATTATCAACCGGAGGCACTGGGGCATTGATATGGAAACGGAAGCAACGGCTCCTGATCGTCGACATAACCTTGTAGGGGTTAGTGGTCAGGAGAATCAGATATGTGTTTTCAGGAGGTTCTTCGAGCGTCTTGAGAAGCGCGTTGGCAGAAAATTTGACCAATCTGTCCGCTTCATGAATAATCGCGACCTTGTTGCCTCCTTGGTTGGAGGTCATCTGAATGTCCGTCGTCAGACGGCGTATTGTATTTGGAGGGAAATGACCCCGTTCAGCTTCTCCAATTAGAAAAGTGCGGCTTTTCCCGGCTGGCCTGATTTCAAAAAGGTCCGGGTGGTTAGTTGGATGCTTTTTATTTGAATCCTCAGCAATGGGTTCCAGAAGATCACCAGCCAAAACGAATGCTTCCCGCTCGAGAGTCTCCAGAGACTCACCATGGAGGAGAATACCGTGAGCGAGTCGTCCCTCCTTGACAGCTTTCCGAAGAGATTGAAGGGAGCGAGACTCGCCGGTATCGGTCACAGTTCGAAGCGCTCTTTGACGTAACCCCAGATCTCGTCTTCGATCAGCTTTTTGTCCTGAGTGCCGTCCATGATGTGAAAGCGCTCGGGCATAGACTCCGCAAGCAAGAGATAGCCTTCACGAATTTTCTTGTAGAATTCGATGTTTTCCCGCTCGAAGCGATCGGGTGGTCCGGCATGTCGGTCGGCCACGCGTTGCATGCTGACATCAGCAGGGACATCAAGTATGAATGTCAGGTCTGGCATGATATCTCCAACAGCAAAAGCATTGATGGCCTGAATAGGATCATCAGAAACTTGACGGGCTACGCCTTGGTAGACGGTGGTGGAATCAAGAAAACGATCACAAAGAATTATACGACCGTCTTCGATTTCCGGAACTATGATTTCACGCACCAATTGAGCTCTTGCGGCGGCAAAAAGGAGAAGCTCCGTTTCAGGAAAGAGCTTATCGCCTTGGTGTCCGAACTTTAGAAGGTGGCGGATCTCTTCGCCGACTTCAGTTCCACCAGGTTCGCGCGTCACGAAAGCGTGGTATCCAGCGTCCTCGATATGAGTCTCAAGACGGTGGATTTGCGTGGTCTTGCCGCAGCCTTCACACCCTTCGAAGGTGATCATCAGGCCCTTTTTTAGGAAGTTTGATGTTTCTTCAGCCATTTTCAGGATGGGTTTTGTCGGATGTGTCGTTCGATTTCAACCCAAGAAGGATAGGATTTATTGGAAAGTTGAGTTTCCACTGCCGCAACCGCAATAGGTAGAAGATGTTTTTCTTCAATTCCAAGCAAGCCAGCTGCGCAGTAAGCAGTGCCAAAATTCGTGCCGAGTTCGTTAAGAGATGACTGATCCTCGTGTTCGTATCTAGACATTATAGAATTTGCCTCGGCTCTTTCAGCTGCTGCATAGTTCTTTTCTGACGACAGAATACATGCTCCAACTCCAAGCGCACTTCTGGCACGTGCCAGCGAACGCTCAACTGAATCATCGGAGTTCTCACCGAGATTTTCGAGAGTGTCCTTCAGGCTCGACGGGTTAAGCCCGACAATAACCTCCCCATGGGACTGTAGACGTTGAATGATATCCAAGACGGCTGTCCCGGCGCGAGTGTCCGGGTGGGAGAGGTCCACAAAAAAATGACGTAGGTCTCTAGGAAAAGAGTTGGGGAGCAAGGTTTCTAGAAGGCAGTGTCCTGCATCCACAATCGGTGCCAGGTCGGGGCCGGACATCGTCACCCAGTCTGCACGAGAAAAGGCGTCCAGAAACTTGCCATGTTCAGGTCCTCCAAGCAAGTCGAGTAGACTTTTGCCGCTGATAGAATCCTGAACGGCAGACTTGCTCCCTCCAAGTGCATCAAAAGCATCTGCATGCGCACCCGGTGACAGTTGAATGACCTGCAGTTCCCGCATGCTGGCTCGACTACGTCCTAGGGCTTTCAAGGTTTGTTCTGTGATACTCATGATGGTTGCTTCTTTCTAAATATTAAGGATTCAAAGCTGTCAAAGCGTAGCAGGCTAGAATCCGGATGAGTGCCTCAATTGTTTGATCTTGAACATTTGTGCCACTTCTCTATCTAATTAAGCCGATGATGACAATGCAGGAGACATGGATTTGGTAGACGCGGCTATTACAGTCCAGCTTCAACTTCCGATCGCTAACGTTTGGTTGGCATTCAAGGAGTCCAGCTGGATGGGTTACTTAATACTAAGCATACTCGCAGTGTGTAGCATTGTGACGTGGACGCTTTGCCTAGCCAAGTGGGGGGAGTTAAGAAAGATCCGCAAGCTCAACCACACTCTGGAACAGAAGCTCCACCCCAACAGTTGCAGCAATCTTCTCAAGCTAACCGAAGGCTCTTTTGGGACTCATCGCAGCCATTATCAAAACCTTCTACTTGTCTCGCTTAAGGCCTTCTTTCGCCCTGAATTTGGAGCCAACTACCACTCTGACGATGAGGGAACTTACACTCAACGTATGAATCAGGTAGAAAGTGCTCTGCAGCGTGCGGTTGCCAAGCGCACAGATGAGTACGAGAAGAATATGGTCTTCCTTAGTATCATAGTCACCTCTGCACCTTTTCTTGGTCTATTTGGAACCGTGTGGGGAGTAATGGAAGCTTTTGGTGCCATTGGGCTAAGCGGCGGCGGTTCCATAAAAGATTTAGCTCCTGGAGTTTCCTCTGCGTTGCTGACTACAGTGGGTGGCCTAGCCGTGGCAATCCCCTCAGTATTTGGTTACAACCTTCTTCTTGACTATGTCCGACGGCTCACCATCGACATAGAGAATTTTGCCAGTCAGATCGCTGACCGCTTCGAACTCGACCGGCTTAAAGATCATCCTGTTCAGAACTCCTCTGAGTAACATCAAGATGAGCAATACATCTCAGCGCCGTTCTCGCTCCCGTCGGTTTGGGCGACCTAAGACTCAAGGACGTATTTCTGAGATCAACGTAACTCCTTTGATTGATCTAGCCTTCGCCTTGCTCATTATCTTCATGATTGCCGCACCAATGATGGAGCAGAGTATTCGGATTGATCTTCCAGAGCAAAGCAGCGAGTCACCTCCGCCCCCCGATGATCTGGAAATTCGTACGATATCGATCGACAAGGAGGGCACCTACTACTGGGACAAGGAGAAAATGGACTTCCCATCCCTCCAGTCCCGTATCCGAGGCATTGCTTCCGAGCCAGAGCCACCTGCCCTGAGCATTCGCGCCGACGCTACCATCCAATACCAAAAGGTCATCGACGTAATCGATTACGTAAAAGAGCAGAAACTTACAAAAATAAGTCTCGGGACACGACAAGAATGATCTAGCCCCCAATTCCGCTTCAGATTTCCACCCCAACACCCGCTTCTGATGAAGAGAACCCCATATTCAAACCCCAAGAGGAGCCTGACCACCGCCGTCATCCTGCATGTCGTCTTCCTGCTCACTGCAGGTTTCCTGGCGATTCCAGAAAAGAAAGAAGACCCCGAGCACCTCTTCGAGCTTGTACTTCCTCCGGCAACTCTTCCTTCACCTACGCCTGAGCCTGCCCCTCCTCCTCCCGAGCCCATTTCCGAGCCGGAACCACCGGCACCCGAACCTGATCCGACACCACCTCCGCCGCCGGAGCCCGTAGTCCCTGAACCACCGCCACCTCCAAAGCCCACTCCTAAACCTAAGCCCGTGCCGAGGAAGGTAGAATCCAAGCCTAAACCCACACCTCCACCTGTTAAGAGAGTTGTACCTAAGCCTCCCCCCGTAAAAAAGGTTCTCTCACCGCCCAAGCCTATACAGCGT
>CAJWWL010000007.1 GCA_913048125.1 uncultured Opitutia bacterium
ACTGTGAACTCGTTGCGTGAGGAGTTGGAGCGCAACGACATCGAGCATCAGGAGGCGATGCAGCGTGCAACATCTTTGGCGCAGGACGAGAACCGTCAGTTGAAGGGAACGGTCAACTCGCTACGTGAGGAGTTGGAGAAGACTCGTATCGGAGTAGAGGAGCGTGTGCAACGTGCGGTATCCGTATCGGAGGACGAAGTGAAGCAGTTGAAGGGGACTGTGAACTCGTTGCGTGAGGAGTTGGAGCGCAATGACATCGAGCATCAGGAGGCGATGCAGAAAATTTCAGCAACGGCGGGAGACGAAGCCATCCAGCTCAAGAAAACCGTCAATAACTTGCGGGAAAGACTCGAGGCTTCTCGGGTTGGACAAGAGGAGCGGATTCACAAGGCAGTTGCGGCTTCGGAAAGTGAAAATGCCGAACTTAAGCGGCTTGCAAATTCCCTGCGTGATTCTTTAGAGAAAGCCAGAATAGGACAGGAAGACGCCGTCCAAAAGGCAACTTCCTCTGCGAATAAAGAGATTCATTTGCTACGAGAGACCGCAACGTCTCTGCGTGAACAAATGGAGAAAAGAGTTGTTCTTTTTGAAGACCGGCTTCAAAAGGAAACCCAACTGAATCATAAAGAAAGCGAGCATTTACACGAGACTATATCCAATCTGCGAAAAGAGCTAGAAACTAAGGAAGTTAAAAATGAAGACCCCAGCAAACGAAAACGGCGCGTCAAACGGAAGCGCGCGTGAGAGGCTCGCACAGTCGGAAAAATTTTCCCGGATCCTCCTTGAGGTAACCAACAAACTGGCGGTTGCCAAGAACCTTGATGATGCCCTCGCTGTACTTGTTGGGATCACCACCTCACACATCCATGCCGAACGAGGTACGGTTTTCATCAACGACCAAACAACTGGAGAGCTATATTCGCGGGTTGCGCAGGGAAACCTTAAACGAGAAATTCGCATTTTAAATACCAAGGGTGTTGCTGGTTGGGTGTTCTCCAACAACCAAGGGGCAATCATAACCGATGCCTACAAAGATCCACGCTTTAACAAGGCTGTGGACGTCCGTACAGGATTCCGCACAAAGAGCATTCTTTGTGCCCCTCTTCGGACCATGACCGGTGAACTTATTGGGGTCGCACAGCTTCTAAACAAGACTGAGGGAGAATTCAACCAACAAGATTTGGATTTGCTCGAGGCCATGACTGAGCAGGCTGCCATTGTTATTCAGGGCAATGTCATGGTCGAGCAGATCGAGGCGTCTCGCCGTCAGGAACTAGAATTTCTCGATGTGGTTTCTCAGGTCTCTTCTGAATTGGAGCTTGGTCCATTGTTAGAAAAGATCATTCGGACTATCTCGACTATGCTTGATGCCGAGCGTGCAACTCTCTTCATCAATGATGAGAAGACCAACGAACTTTACACAGAAGTGGGTGAAGGTCTGGGCAAAAATGTTATTCGTTTCCCTAACAACGTAGGTATCGCTGGCACTGTTTTCGTAAGCGGCAAATCTCTTAACATACCACACGCTTATGCTGACTTGCGCTTCAACCCCTCCTTTGACCGTACAAGTGGTTTCTTTACCCGCTCAATCCTTTGCATGCCTGTCATCAGCAAAGAGGGCAAGACCATAGGAGTCTCTCAAGTACTTAACAAGCGCGGTGGCGCATTCACTAAGGAAGATGAAAAGAGGCTGGCGGCCTTCACCTCTCAAATTTCGATGGGTATCGAGAATGCCAAGCTTTTCGATGAAGTTCAGAATGCCATGAACTATACGCAAAGTATGCTATCTAGCATGCATGATGGCGTGGTCACGTTCGATGAAAACGGTAAGGTAAAGACAATTAACCCTGCCGGACTTCGCATACTTCAGTTTGATCGTGAAGAATTCATTGTGAAAAAGCACATCGACGAATTATTCATCGAAGACAATGCTTGGATGAAGGAGAAACTCACTGAAGTTCAGGAACCAATTGATATCCATGATGCCGAACTAGTCATTTCTGGCGAGAAAACCTCGGTCAATCTTAATATTCTACCACTAGTTGGAGAGAAGGAGACACCAAAAGGCAAAGAAAAGGTTGGTATGGGCACAATGCTCATGCTCGAAGACATTAGCTCTGAGAAACGGATGAAGAGCACCATGTCTCGTTACATGGATCCCGGGCTTGCAGAGCAACTTGTCGCTGGAGATGGCGAAGGCGACATCATGGGAGGCAAGCAGTCTGTTGCATCTGTTCTTTTTTCTGACGTGCGTAGTTTCACCACCATTACTGAGGAACTCGGAGCACAAGGCACTGTAAAGCTCTTAAATGAGTACTTCGAGATAATGGTGGACTGTATCACCAGTGAAGGAGGTATGCTAGACAAGTTCATCGGCGATGCCATGATGTGTATATTCGGTACACCGGTTCCCCATGATGACGATCCTGATCGTGCCGTTCGTGCAGCCATTGATATGATGGTGCAGCTTAATGCCTTCAATGCTCAGCGCGCCAAAGATGGTAAGATGCCCATCGATCATGGCATGGGAGTCAACACTGACAATGTAGTTTCCGGTAATATCGGCTCAACCAAACGGATGGACTACACTGTTATTGGTGATGGGGTGAACCTTGCCGCTCGCATCGAATCTGCCTGTAAACAATACGGTGCCCACATCCTTATCTCCGAATTTACTCACAAAGCTTGCAAAGCCACCTACCGTACTCGCGAGGTTGATCTTGTGATCGTAAAAGGGAAGACTGAACCTGTCAGTGTTTTCGAAGTACTTGATTACCATGACGATGAATCCTTCCCTAACCTAGTCGAAGTTCTTCAGACCTTCAACGATGGCATCCGTTGTTTTCGAAAGGCTGAGTGGGACAAAGGGCTTAAGCTCTTCAATAATTGTCTAAAACTCAACCCTGACGATAAAGCCGCAAAGTTGTACATTGACCGTTGTAATCACCTTAAGGCCAACCCGCCAGCAGGCGAATGGGATGGGGTATGGGTCATGACTTCAAAGTAACCCTAAGTGTAGGCAAATAGTCCCTGCTGATATGCCAGCTAAAAAGTCCGTCACTCGCAGAAAAGCCTCTTCAAGCAAGGCTTCAAAGTCCACTGCGAAGTCAACTAAGGTCGAATCTTCGGAAATTTCTGCCTTACGTACAGCTCGTAAGCATCTTGAGAAAGCTCTTGAGCTGAATTCTGACTATGCCGAAGCGCATTTCAATCTCGCCAATTTACTTGTAAAGCTTGGCGAGCATGACACTGCCCGTACTCATTTCCAGAATGCAATAAAGCTGAATCCCGACTACGCCGACGCACATTGCCAGTTTGCTCGCCTTCTCGCATTTCTCGGTGAAAACGATGAGGCCAAGAAGCATTTTTCGCTTACATTAGACCTCAACCCTAATCACGCTGAGGCTTATTACCAATTCGCTCTGTTACTTATTTCCCTCAATGAATTTGAGGAAGCAAAGAGCCATCTTGAGAAAGCCAGTGAGATCGAGCAAAACTTTGCTCAGGCTTACTACCATAAAGCCCGTATTTTGAGGCACCCAGAAGAGTTTGTTGAGGCAGGAAAGAACTACGAGATCGCAATTGATATTCGTCCAGACTTTGTTGATGCCCTCTACTACTTTGGTAAATTACTTGCTGGCGGTCGAACTGTTGATAAGGACGGAATGCCGACCTTCCGCAAGGATCCTGCTACTGCAAAAACTCACTTCAAAGAGGTTATACGTCTCGACCCTGAGTTCTCTAAGGCTTATTATAATCTTGCCCGCATTGAGGTAGACGAGAGAAAGCCGACTGCAGCCAAGAAAAACCTTGAGACAGCCATACGTCTCGATCCCTCCTACTCCAAAGCCCATTTTCTTTTAGCTAAAATACTAGCTGCTGGTAACTCTGTGCGCAAAGCTGAGGAGCATTTCCTGCTCTCGATAAAGCATCATCAGGAAAACCCAGAAGCTCATTATCATTACGGCCTTCTTCTTGCTAAACGTAGCGATTTTAAGGCCGCGGTAACTAGCTTTAAGTCATCCATCAAGCATGATCCTGAGCATTCACAGGCTCACTATAACATCGCTTTGGCTTATGTTGAACTCAACAAGCTTGATAAGGCTCGAGACCATTTTCTACTTTCCGTAGACTATGACAGCGACTTTGCTCCCGCCTGGTACCACCTTGGGCATGTCATGGAAAGTCTTCACATGGTCAATGAGACCAAAGCTTATTTTGAAAAGGCGACTCAGGTTGATCAGAACTACACGGATGCATACTACAACTTAGGGCGAGTTCTCAATGCCCCAGGGGAATTTGATCTTGCTCGCCGGAATTACGAGACTGCAGCTGAAATTTCTCCAGATAATGCTGATGTACACTACGGGCTCGGTAAGTTATTGGCCGGCGGTCAAAAGATAACCAAAGATGGTACGCTTATCTGTGAGCCTGATCATAAAAATGCAGCGAAACATTATGGAAGGGCGATTGAGATCGATCCTAACCATTCCAAGGCACACTTTCACTACGCGCTTCTTCTTCAGGATATTGGTGATTCTAAAAATGCCCGTAAGCACTACGAGCGTGCTATAAAGATAGACCCATCCTATGCCCGGGCTCATTATCATCTAGCCCTACTACTTAACGAAGAAATTGCTGCAGTTGAAATGGATAAGGCTTCAAAAGCACTAACTCGAGCTGGCGGTTCTGCTACCTCATAAACGTGGGTTTGCCCGAGCAGCATCTTCTCCGGGCTATTGAAATAGACCCAAGCTTTGTTGATGCCCGCTATCAACTTGCACTCCTTCAGCGTAATCAAGGCAGAGTTTCTGATGCTTCCGAACAACTTGCTCAATTGTTAGAAATCCAACCCGAGCACACAGGTGCTCGTTATCTTCATTCCACCATTCTGGCAGAAACGGGTCAATTTCGTGAAGCTAGAGCTAGCTTTGAATCGCTACTAGAAGAGGAGCCAAGGCATGCTGAGGCTCACTATCAACTTGGTGTGCTTCACATGGATTGCGGTTCTGCTCATGATGCAGTATACCACCTTGAAAAAGCTTCCACTCTCGACGCGGATAATGCGGACGCCCACTACCGCTTAGCAAGACTGCATCCAAGCCCAGAAGATTTTGAAAAGTCACGAGCTCTTCTTGAAACTGCCGTCGACTATGAACCGTCACATATTGACGCTCATTTTCAGCTAGGCATTCACCTTCGTCGCGGCTTTCGTTATGATTCAAATGGGACCCTAATTAATGGAGGCTTTGATGCACTTGCGCGTGAATCCTTTCAAAACGTGTTAAAGTTGGATCCTTGCCACTCTGCAGCACATGAAGAACTGGCTGACCTTCTATGCGTTTTAGGAGATAAAAGCAGTGCAGTGAAGTCCTACAAAACTGCTATCTCCAATGACCCTACTCTAATCAGCACCTATCTCAAGTTAGCAAATATCCAAAATACTACATCTGCTTTCAAGACCCTTTTCAAAGCACTTGAACAAGATTCAGATAACCCTTTTGTCCACCTTCGTATAGCCAAACTTTTTCTAGCAGACAGCCAAGATTCCCTTGCTTGTGAGCATTTCAATAGATCTGCCGAAGAATCAATCGGCCGCATAAGTTCTCTTCGAGCTAAAGCGAGAGAAGCGCTCGATGGGAACCAATTCCTTCTCTCTCGGAGTCTCGAGGATCAGGCATTTGAAATAGCAGTCCATCGAGCAGAAGCTCTTTTTCAACTCGGTCTTCTTTTCTTAAATGAGCCGCTTACCGCTCGAAAATATTTTGAAACTGCAATCAGCGCATATCCTGAACATGCAGACTCCTTCCATCAACTCGCTATTATTCAAAATACTGAGGGTGACTCAGAGGCTGCCATTGAATCCCTTCGTAAATCCGTCGAGATTGAAATTCAGAATTCTGAAGCTCACTACTTGCTTGCTCAACTACTTTTAGCTGCAGGGGAGACGGAGATGGCCCGTAATCACTTTCTGATAACTCTTGATTTAGAACCTCGCCATAAGAAAGCGATCAAAGAGCTGTCTGCCCTCCCCAGCCTCTAGCCAACTACATTTTTCACCTGTTCCCAGTCTACCTTTCCACTCCGATTTAACGGAAGATGATTAACATGGTGAAATTCTTTGGGCACTTTGTGAGATGGGAGGATCTTACGTAAGCTATTTGGTAAGTTCACCCCAGTATGTCCAACGACAAAAGCGATCACTCGCTGCCCCCATTCCTTATCTTCTACTCCTAAAACTAAAGCTTCTTTAATGTCTTCATACATTAAAAGCGTTGCTTCGACTTCAGCTGGGTCGATCTTTTCACCACCAGATATGATCATCCTGTCAAGTCTGCCATGGACGTGTAAATGGTAGTCCTTGTCAATCATGCCATGATCTTGTGTCCCAATAGATTCTATTTCACCTTGCTCATCGCCCCAGTAGCCTCTGTAAAGAGAGTTCGTTTGTATGTGAATTCTTTGATCTTGAATGGTTACCTTGGTATTCGGTAGCGCTATTCCTGAACTATATATTCCCGCCAAAAAATCTGAAGGCTCCAGCAAGGTTACCATAGCTGCTGTTTCCGTCATCCCATAGCAGGGGGCAAGAGGTAACTGCTGTTCTCTGGCTTGATGTAAAAGTTTTTTAGATACAGCAGCACCACCCAGAAAAATGATTCGAAATCTTTTAAGCTTTTTCAGCAACTCAGGTTGCTCCATAAATCGATTTAACTGAGTAGGGACTATGGAGAGGCAAAGGCCTTCTGGTTCTACATCAAGCGCCCGTGCATCTGTGACGTGAACTCGACCACCCGTAACGAGAGCGCGCACAATTTGCATGAATCCGCTGACATGATGCATCGGTAATATACAACAACTATTGATTGGTCCTGCTATACGTGCGGCTAGGTTTTCAGCTGCGTTTTTAAGGGTTTGCCAAGTGTGGATGGCATAGCGGGGTTGACCTGTAGTTCCACCAGTTGGGATTAGGATTTGTCCTGCTGGTATAGATCCCTTGAACGGAGCTGCTTTTGACCCCTCAAATACAACACCTTTACCATCAGCAATTTGGTTCAGCTTATCAAGGAGAGCCGCTTTTACTTTTGGGTCAGCTACTAACCAGTCATTTCTTAGGGCATCCCTAAGATTGTTTAGATCTCTTTCCATATGGCTTCCATTTCCTCATGCCCAATTAGGCCAGCAATTATTTCTGGGCCTGATGGATGCAGATCAAGCCCATCTTCCTCGAATAAATCACCAACTCCAAATCCTAATGCTTGATCCGATTCTATTGCCATACGTAGCGCAGCTTCTTTTCCGATAGACGTTTCTAACGCTGAAGAAAATACATCGCCAGTCGACATCATTCCTAGAACTGGCTTCACGATTTTAAGTCCTGGCCAGCCAGTCGCATTGGGTGCATCTTCATCTAGAGCGATTGGAGTTTTATATTCCTTCACAAGCGGTAAACAATCCCTCCATCTCCCACGCGGCATTGGTTGCTCCAAGTATTCTACATTAGGCAGGCTATCCAAGTGTTCCAACCAAACTCTTGTTTCTTGGGGGTCCAGTCCTTCGTTTGCATCAACCCTTAGTTTTCCTCTCGCCGAGAGCTCTGAAGCAATTTCCAGCTCAAGCGATATTTCTCGTGTGGCTGCCTTCCATTTAAAAACCTCATAACCTTCACTCAGTTTCTCAACTTGTGCAGATAGCGCAGCTTCTGCAGCAGGAAGCAATGCAGCACAACCTAGTTTGTGTTTTGCAACGCGGAAGTTTCCACTTATCCACGACTGTGCACATTTGAAAGCAAATGAGCAACATGGCAGGCCTTTGGGAATATTTCCATCCCACTCTCCTCCGAGACTTCTCAGAAAATTGAAGGCTTCTTCAACAGTCTCCGTTCCAAAAGCCTCGATCGGGGCTACTTCACCAAAACCAACTTGGCCCGCATCATTTTCTAGGCGAATTAACCCCCCTCTACGTCTTTCCCAGAGTCCACGGCTAGTTTCCATCGGTTTGCGAAAAGCCCGTTGGTAGGGTTTGTGTTCGAATCTAAATCTCATAGCTGAATAAAATAAAACCTTGAGACTATCTTCCGGAAAGTAGAAAAAGCTCCTCATGCAAGGAGCCGAGAACGAATACCAGATATCGCCTGAGGGTCCATTGGAGAAAGTGGATTCCCATTTTTTCCAACATGCCGACACGTTTTTTCAACAAAACCACTCCATTGGCCTTACATTCGATGATGTGACCCTCGCCACAGACTTTTCCAATGTTTTGCCCAAGAACACGATTCTGGATACATCCCTTTCCGAGCAGGTTCGATTGAGTCTGCCCATTTTATCTTCGGATATGGATACTGTTACCGAGGCAAACATGGCTATTGCCATGGCTCTTAATGGAGGTTTGGGCATTATTCACTACAACATGTCCGCTAGGCAGCAGATCAAAGAAGTCGCGCGAGTTAAGAATCATGTCCATGGGGTGATTCAAGATCCTATCACCGTAGGTCCAGATCTTTATGTGGGAGATGTTCTCGACCTTGTTGATTCAAAGGGTTACCAGTTTCGCAGTTTTCCTGTTGTTGATGTTGGTGGGCGTCTTGTGGGAATGCTTGCAGGACGCGTTGTTCGTTCCAGATACCAAGGCCAGAAGGTCACTGAAGCAATGATTCCTCGTGCTGAAGTGTTCACAGTCAAGCAGTCTGAGTTACAACCCGACCCAATCGTCATCGCTGACAAGTTTTTTGACGAGCACCCTGGGATACACAAGCTGCTCGTTGTCGATGATGATGATAGCCTATGCGGTTTGTATACACTTAGCGACATTGATCGTATCAAGGACGAAGCACGCTCTCAAATCCGACCATCCAGAGATGAGGATTTCCGCTTGCTTTGTGGTGCCGCCGTTTCTGCCAAGCGGACTTCTTCAGGTCAACTGGACAGAGATGCCTTCGCCCAGCATATCGGTGAAATGGTGGACGAACGCCTCGACGTTGTGGCGATATCTACTGCACACGGACACACAGAAGGGGTGGGGGAGTCAGTACGTTTCCTACGTGAACAATTTCCAGATCTCACAATCATCGCTGGAAATGTTACGACAGCGTCCGGAGTTTCCTACCTTGCTGACTGTGGTGCGGACAGCATAAAAATAGGTCAAGGGCCGGGTTCGATCTGCACGACACGAATTGTCGCAGGAGTTGGCATACCACAGATGACCGCACTTTATGCTGCTTCTCGAGCCTCTAAAGCAAGCAATGTCAAAATCATTGCTGATGGAGGTATCACCAAATCCGGAGATATCGTTAAAGCCCTTACGCTCTCAGATGCTGTCATCTGTGGTGGACTCCTCGCGGGTTGTCAGGAGGCTCCAGGTCGCGTCATGGAAATCAATGGTAAACTATATAAGGAATACCGAGGAATGGGTAGCCGTGCAGCTATGTCTGAAGGCTCTGCCGCTCGCTACGGACACGACGCGAAGGATGTCAATCTAAAGGCAACTGCTGAAGGAGTCGAAGCCCTCAAGGAGGTCTCGGGGCCTGTTCGCAAGATCCTGCTCGATCTCAAAGGTGGTATTCAGTCAGGTATGGGGTATCTTGGTAGTGCAGACCTGGAAGAACTCCGCAATAAGGCGCGTTACATAAGGGTCAGCCCAGCTGGGCAGCGCGAAGCCTCACCCCATGACGTAGTTGAGATCAAAACTGGCGACAAGAATCTTTGATTGATCTTTGCTATGGCTTGACTGTCTAGTCAGCCATTAATTTTTCGATAGCTTCAATATCATGGCATTAAAAGCATTTTCCAGTCAGCTCATCACAGGTGCTGGCATCAGTATGGGTGACGAAGGTAAAGGTCGTCTTATGTATGAGGTACTCGAAGACCTCAAGGAACTTACAGGGGAAGATGACCCTGTCTCAATGATCCTAAAGGTTAACGGAGGCGCTAATTCGGGCCATACAGCTGCAGGCCTCAAGCATAACCTACTACCTTCTGGCATTACCGATACTTCGATTGCCCACTTAGGCGTCGGTATGGGTGTGGTAGCGGATCCTCGCAAGTTTCTTTGGGAGGCCTTACCACTTGAGGACCGAGGCTTTACTGTTTTGGACCGCCTATTCATTGACGAGAGGACAATGGTGAGTGATCTAACCCACCGTCTTCTAGATCTTGCCTGGGAGGATTATCGAGTTTACGTTTTAAATGAGCCACCTCGGGGATCCACAGGTCGTGGAATTACTCCTGCTTACTCTGATGAGGTCAATCAGCAGCAGATCTTCTACCATGAGTTTCTGGAATCCAAAGAAGCATACTCCCAAAAGCTTTCTCGTAGGGCTGATCGAGCCCTTGATATGATCCAACATGTTTGTCGTGTAACTCCTGAGCGCTGGGCCAGTTTCTTTGACATTTTGACAGAGGCAGAAACTCGGGCAAACCAAGAGTCGATCAACACTGGTATTTTCAGTGCTGATGAATTCGATTTCACTCAATTCAAAGGTACGGAGCCCTATACCCTTAACTTTGAACGACTTCTTGAGGTTTACTGGTCGGCCGGAACTAAGCTCGGGATTTGCGTTGGTAATGTTCCTGAAAAAGTACTCAGTATTATTTCCAATGGTAAATACCTGATTGGAGAATTTGGTCAGTCCTACTGGCTTGATAAACGTCGTGGATTTACACCGAATGTCACCGCCTCTCACACCTTCACTCCTGAGCTCTTTCAGTCTGCAGGCATACCTGCCCAGCCTGTACATAACGTCGGCGTATGCAAAGCCTATGATACCAAAGTTGGAACTCATATCTTTCTTACCCAGCTTGAAGAGGAGCATCCACTGAGCCCTATTCTTAAAAAGCTGGAGTTCGGTACTTCTACAGGTCGTCAACGCATGGTCGGTTGGTATGATGCTGTAGAGAAGGGGGAGGCTTTAAAGTATGGAGGATTTCAGGATCTGGTCATCAATAAAATTGATGCCTTAGGCCATGAGGGTGACTGGAAAGGCGATTTGAAAATCTGCACCGCTTACAGGGATCCTGATGGCAAGATTGTTCGCCATGTCCCACGTAATGAAGAGTATCGCCGTAGTCTGACGCCCATATATGAAGAAATCCCTGGTTGGGCTGAAGACATTTCAAGCGTTCGCAGTTTCCAGAATCTTCCGATCGAGGCACAACGGTATGTGGCTGTTATGGTCCGAAGCACTCTAGACATTGCTTATCCAAACGGTTACCCCGAATCTTTACCTCATGTCCGATTTGTAGGGATTGGCCCTATGCCTGGGCAGATTCTTAGAGACTTACCTGCTACAGAAGATTTAGTTCAGGGCTCAACTTGATTTCTTCGCTTGCCTACATCCGAGTACCGGAAACAATTCTACTGCCATGAGTTCAGAAAAACAGGCTACTTGGGGAGGTAGGTTTTCAGAAGGTCCTGATAGGTTGATGCAGCTTTTCAGCGAGTCAGTCAGTTTCGATGCACAGCTTGCTCCCTATGATATCGAATGTAGCAAAGCACATGCCTCCATGCTGTCGCACGTTGGCGTCATAACAGTTGAAGAACGAGATGCGATTCACGGCGCCTTAGAGGAGGTCCTCGATGACATTAAGGCTGGTCGCTTCAAATGGGATATTGCACTCGAGGATGTTCACATGAACATTGAGCAAGCACTTGCTGAGAAGACTCCTGCCTCTGCAAAGCTTCATACCGCGAGAAGCCGGAACGATCAAGTTGCCACTGATATGCGTCTATTTTTCAAAGACGCTTGCCAGTCTCTTATTGTCGATGGTATCTGGAAAGTTCAGCAAGTACTGGTTGAACTCGCAGAGCAATCAAAGTCCTTTTCTATTCCTGGCTACACTCATTTGCAACGTGCGCAGCCTGTAAGTATTGCCCACCACTTGCTCGCGTATGTTGAAATGTTTGCGCGGGATGAAAAGAGACTGCTTCAAGTCTGGGAAAGTGCTAATATTTGTCCCCTCGGTTCTGGAGCAATTGCTGGAACAACGCTACCAATTGACCGAGAGTTCGTCGCCCGCGAACTTGGTTTTGTTGATGCTGAAGATCGCCCCCGCGTGACTCAGAACAGTATGGATGCCGTAAGTGATCGCGATGTTTTCATTGATTTTGCCAGCGCTTGCGCCGTTTGTGGTGCCCACATTTCCCGCCTATCTGAGGATTTCATTCTTTGGAATAGTTCGGAATTTGGTTTTGTCGCGCTGCCAGACAGCTTTACTACAGGCTCAAGCCTGATGCCGCAGAAGAAGAACCCCGACTCCTTTGAGCTGCTTAGGGGTAAGGCAGCTAGGCTTCAGGGAAATCTTCAGACTCTACTTACCCTCGTTAAGGGCTTGCCTCTAACGTACAATCGAGACCTTCAGGAAGATAAGCCTCCTGTGTTTGATTCTTTTGATCAGCTTGCTTCCTCTCTGGATGTCCTTGCCGGAACCCTTGCTGGGGCAAGTTTTAACAAGGATGCCTGTGCGAAGGCAGTTTCTGATCCAGTTCTGTTAGCTACAGATCTTGCTGATTACTTGGTCTGTAAGGGTGTCGCCTTTCGTGACGCACATCATGTTGTGGGTGAACTTGTGGCTTTGGCTGAAGACAAGAATGTCCCCTTGGATAAGCTGGAAGACTTTGATGTATCCAAGGTGCATGATGCCCTTGCTTCTGACTGGCGTGATGTGTTTAGACTAGAAACTGCATTTAAGTCTCGTGAAAAAGTCGGTATGCCTGGGCCTATCCAGATAGAACAGCAAATCAAGCGCTGGCGGGATACTCTTAAAGCATAATATGCACTTCGGTTCTTCAATACGGAGCCGCCCCAGCAATGCCAACACGGATTTCTATATCGTTGGCAACTTTTAATAGCTTTTGGCCGGGGTTGATTCCATAATCGTCCCGCTTCACAACGAATTTGGAACGCACCACTAGGAGGTCGCCTTCTACTCGATTACGTTCAGCTAGGCGGCCCTTGAGAAACGTCAGGGTCACTGGTACGGAAATTTCCTTTGATGCCTTTAATATGGACATTTTGCCCACCGCATTGCCGATGTAGTTATCTCCCTGTTTTTTTACGTCAGTCAGTTTTTCTAGGGTGAAGGTGATTGCAGGGAAGAGATTTACATTCATCCATCCATCCCCATGCATATGCTCCTTCATCAATTTGTTGGCAACGTGAAGGCTGGAAGTATTTAGAATAACTTTGCCCGTTGTTTTTTCTGGAGCTTTGGGATCGAAGGTTACGTTACCTGTAATTCCAGCGGCGTTTCCGTAGATGGGTTCAAGTAGGGATTCCATCTCGAAGGTTATACTGTTGACCCCTTTTTTGTCGGCTAGGTCGAACTGGATGGGCTTCGCTGTAAGCCCAGCAAATAGAGAGAAAACAGTTAATGAGATGGGTAAAAATTGTTTCATTGTCTTATCAGTTTTTTGGAATTTTGTGGTTAGAGAATCAGCATTGCATCACCATAGCTGTAGAATCTATAGCCTTCGCGCAAGGCTTCAGCATAGATTTTTTTTAACCACTCAATACCATCTGTGCTTCTCGGGGTTAGGAAGGCTGAGACAAGACACAGTAATGTAGATCTTGGAAGGTGGAAATTTGTTATGAGTGCATCCACGCCAAGAAACTCTTCTGGAGGGTATAGAAAAAGGTTGGCTTCCGAGCTAAATGCACCGGTTAATGAAGTACCTTCTTTTGCTTTCTTGCGTAAAGCATCTTCGATGGTACGCACGCTGGTAGTGCCGACTGCGACCCTTGGCGCTCCTTTATTATTTTGTATTTCTAAAAATGTAGCTTCAGATATTTTGTATAGTTCTGAATGCATCGGATGATCTTCCAGTTTTTTGGACTGGATTGGTTTGAATGTTCCCAGACCAACCCGAAGGAGTAGGTCATGGAAAGCAAAGCCTTGTGCCTGCATCTCTGAAACAAGTCTTTCCGTGAAATGGAGGCCTGCAGTGGGTGCAGCAGCAGCAATCTTGTGTTGATGGTCAGCGTACACAGTTTGGTATCTTTCCGTATCTTGAGGCTCGCTCTGCCTGCCGATATATGGAGGTAAAGGGAGTTTGCCCAGTTCCTCCGCAATCTCGTCAATTGCCCTATCATTTTCACATTTGAAACGTACTAGACTTTGACCGTCTTCATTCTTTTCTAGGACTTCAGCTGTAAATCTGTTTTTGACTTTAAACGTACGGCCTTGCTGGAGTTTTCGACCTGGTTTTAGCAGACACCACCATTCTTCCGGTGTTTGTGCCGGATTTAGCAATAAGCATTCTACTTTGCCCCCAGTTGGTAGGTTCGCACTTAGGCGGGCTTTCAAGACGGAAGCTACATTTCGGAACAGTCGACTTCCTTTCGGAAGAAGGTTTGGGAGTTCCCGGAAGATATGGTGACTGATCTCTCCGCTCTCCCGGTTTACACACAGGAGTCTGGATTGGTCACGGTGTCGCGCAGGTACCTGGGCAATCTGCTCTGGTGGAAGTTCATAATCAAAGAGGTCAGTATCCATTGTTTTGATTCAGCTATTGCGAGCTTAGGTTAACGGTGCTACCGACTCTCATTTTGTCAAATGCGGTAGCCAGAGATATAATCACTTCGCCTTGACCTCTATCGGTCTCAGAGGCATATCCCTAAGGCTCTCTTTATCCCCTAAATCTTACCCAGTTTCACCACGAAATAGATAGCATCATGAGCGATCAACAGATGGACACCGTTCTCGCAGAAACCCGTAAGTTTTCACCGCCTGAAGATTTTTCAAGTAAGGCGCATATCCAGAGTATGGAGGATTACAAGGCCCTCCACCAGCGTAGTATTCAAGACCCGGAGGGCTTTTGGTCTGAAGTAGCTTCAGAATTACATTGGTTTAGGAAATGGGACACTGTTCTCAATGATGACGACAAACCTTTTTTCAAATGGTTCGAAGGAGGTAAGACGAATATTAGCTACAACTGTTTAGATCGGCATCTCGATGGTCCCAACCGTGACAAGCCAGCCATTATCTGGGAGGGTGAACCTGGAGAGTCGAAAACACTTACCTATGCAGAAATGCACAGCCTTGTCTGTCGTTTCGCCAATGTTCTGAAAAGTCTCGGAGTTAAGAAGGGTGACCGTGTGGCTATCTATTTGCCGATGGTCGTTGAATTGCCTGCTGCTGTTCTTGCTTGTGCTCGAATCGGAGCCGTTCACAACGTGGTTTTCGCAGGCTTTTCTTCGGAATCTATAAAAGATCGTGTTTTGGACTCCGAAGCAAAGCTCGTCATTACTGCTGACGCTGGATGGCGCCGTGGTAAGGTGCTCGCACTTAAAGATATCGTGGATGCTGCTGTGGAGGACTGCGACTGTGTGGAGAACGTCCTCGTTGTAGAGCGTGGAATCAAAGAGGAGTTTCCTCTTAATATTAAGCAAGGTCGCGATCACTGGTACCATGAACTTGCAGAAAACCAAAGTGATGATTGCCCTGCTGAGGAGTTGGATGCTGAGGATATGCTTTTTCTCCTCTACACCAGTGGGACAACCGGCAAGCCAAAGGGCATCATGCACACTCAGGCTGGCTACATGGTTTACACTTATCTGACCGCTAAATATGTCTTTGATCTCAAGCCTGAAGATGTGTACTGGTGTACTGCCGATGTTGGTTGGATCACTGGACACAGCTACCTAATTTACGGCCCAATGCAGAATGCCGCAACGGTCGTTGTCTATGAAGGTGCTCCGAACTGGCCTGACAACGGTCGATTCTGGGAAATTGTTGAAAAATACCGGGTCAGCATCTTTTACACTGCGCCAACAGCAATACGGGCTTTTATGAAGTGGGGTGACGAATGGCCTAAAAAGTGCGATCTTTCTAGTCTTCGGCTGCTTGGTACAGTAGGAGAGGCAATCAATCCAGAAGCATGGATCTGGTATCATGAGTTAATTGGGGGTAAGCGATGTCCAATAGTAGACACCTACTGGCAAACGGAGACTGGCGGCATCATCCTATCTCCACTGCCAGGAGTCACTCCGACCAAACCTGGTTCTGCGACCCTTCCCTTTTTTGGTATCGACCCTGCCGTTCTCACTGATGAGGGAGAAGAGGTCCGTGCAGGTATCCTCTCCGTTCGACAACCTTGGCCTGGTATGACACGTGGTATATGGGGAGATTCTCAGCGATTTAAGGATACTTATTGGTGTAAGTGGGGTGGACAGTATTACTTCCCGGGTGATGGCGCTCGTAAGGATGAGGATGATTATATTTGGATTCTTGGGCGTGTAGATGACGTAGTGAACGTATCTGGCCACCGTATTGGCACTGCAGAACTAGAGAGCATCTACGTCGAGCATCCATCGGTCGCAGAAAGTGCTGTTATTGGCGTTGCCCATGAGATAAAGGGCCAAGGATTGGTATCCTTTGTAACAGTTCGCCAAGGTTTTGAAGGTAGTGATGAACTGCGCAAAGAACTCAACGGACTTGTCGCACAGAAAATTGGAAAGTTTGCTCTGCCTGAGCGCATTGTCTTCTCACCTGATCTGCCTAAGACTCGTTCAGGTAAGATTATGAGGCGACTGCTCAGGGACATAGCTGAAGGCCGCGAACTCGGTAATGTCACTACACTTGCTGACCCGACCATAGTCGAGAGTCTTCAAGAACAGTTCAATCAGGGAGCCTGAAGCCAGACTTATAAAACGTGTCTGGGGAATACGTCACCCAAATTGTCAAAGGTAAGGCTGGCTGGTCCGCCCTTCTTCCCGAGTTGGAAGAGTTGAGCGCATCAGCAGAGTCATTCAATCCCTACTTCTCACCTGAATGGCTTGATTCTTGGAGTAGTCATGTTGGGATTGCATATAATCCTGTTCTGTTAACTGTTCGGGAGCAAGATGGACAACTATCGGGTTTCTGGCCTTTTGTAGAGACCCCCGCAATTTTTGGAACTGGATTGTGGCCTATGGGATACCATGCCTCTGATTATCTGGATCCTCTTGCGCGAAAGACTGATCCTTTGCTGCTCATCACCCTTGTTAAAGGTCTTGGTAGATTACTAGAAGAATATCGCTTCATTTGGTTGCCTCTCCTACGCAAAGCTTTCGCACAGGATATTTTCCGCCCCTTCTTTGCCCGATGTCGACAACCCATGCTATTTGAGCCTGGTGCCACTCGCCATACCATTGAGCTTGCAGATCGGAAATTTGACGAACTTATAGAGTCCTCTCTTGGTCCAAAAACTCGAAAGACTCTACGTTATACCCGCCGCAAGCTAGAGGGAAAAGGTAGTTTAGAGATTACCTCGGTAGCATCCGAAGCTGAAGTCCGAGAGGCCCTTTCTCAGTTTGAGCAGGTAGAAGATGGGTCTTGGAAAGCTTCAAAGGGTACTGGATTATTCCATCATCTTGGGATGCGAGAATTCTATTTAGAGCTCCTACCTAAGCTAGCTTCGAGAGGTAGTTTACATCTTCGTTTCCTAAAGTTGGATGGTAAGGCTATAGCCTGCGAAATCGCGTTTGAAATCGGTGGCCATTATTGCTTACACAACACTTCGTTTGTTAATGGTTTTGACGAGTATTCCCCTGGCCGACACCTACTCCTAGATAGTATTGAGCAAAGCACTGAAAGGGGACTCGAAATATTTGACTTCATGCAGGGTCACCAAGAGTACAAGCAAAGGCTTGGGACTCATTCTGAGCCTATCTACACCGTGTCATTGTTCCAAAAAAGTTTCTTGGGCAAGCTCAACAAATTTGTCATTGGAGGAATCCAAAAGCGTCGAGCTGTAGCTCATTCTAAAAAGAGTGAGGACGAGGATCTTTAGTTCGTCTCTTCTTAGGGGACAAAATAAATCTGAGACCTACTTAGGCCCTCGACTTACAGTAAGGCATAATGGATCTTGTGTGACAATTCGTTGCTGTAGAATGCCTTGAATGTCTTCAACTTTTACTGCCTCAGTGCGTGAGTCGTAGTTGATAAAGTCGTTAATTGGAAGTCCGTAAAGTTTGTTTAATGCTGCTTCGAGTGCTCGACTGCCAGCGGTTTGCTGCTGCATGCGCTTGGAGGTCTTGAGACGGGCCTTGGAACGTGAAAGCTCGTCTAGATTAATGTCGCCATTGGCTAGTCGTTGGATTTCCAAATCGAATTGTTGATACACCTCCTTAGCCTGATCGGGTGCAGTGCCTGCATAGAGGTAAAACATCCCTGTCTCAATGCCAAGGACGCGTCCGGCTCCTACATAATAGGCTAGACTACGTTTTTCTCGAACCTCGTTAAATAGCCTGCTAGACATCCCATTCAGGAGATCTGCGAGAATATTAGTACTGTGTAGGGCTGAATCTGTTACACCGATGTCGGGATAAGCTTGGAACACCACGGCTTGTTCTCGCTCCATATATTCATGATGGTGTCCAGTTTCCTGTGGCCCTTCAAAGCAGGAATTTTCAGGAATGAAAGATTTCCTGTTCATTTGTGACGAGAGAGTCTCAAGTTGAGCGATTGCTGACTCTCGGTCAAAGTCTCCAGAAAGTGATAAAACGAGATTTCCGGGGCAGATGAGCTTCTGCCAGTGTGCACTTATATCGGTTGGGGTTAGGCTTGCTAAGTCTTCTACTAGACCTTGTGTCCCGACATTGTAGGGGTGTTCTCCAAAAAAGCGTTGCCTGAGACGACGACCTCCAAAGGTACCAATTTCATCTTCTGATTCGCGAAGTTCTGCAACTTGGCTATCACGTTCGGTTACAAAGGTATTTTCGGCGAATTGAGGTCGGATTATTGCTTCAGTAAGTAGGTCGAGTGCAAGTTTCTGATCGCTTTTGAGAACCTCGACAGCTATACCGAAAGTGTTGTTGCCGCCAAAGCCAGTAAAAGTACCGCCGACGTTTTCGATGCATTCTGTTACAGTCTTGGCGTCACGGTCACCAGCATCTTTTGTTAGCATAGTAGATAACAGCTCGGTGATGCCTCGTTGGCCATTGCTCTCATATAAAGGGCCTCCGAGGCAGACGGCTTTACAATGGACCTTTGGTAATGATCCGTCTTGTTGCAGCAGGAGAGTTGCGCCTCCTTCAAGTGAGACCTCTTCAAACTCTCGTGTGTCCTTGGTCGTTTTTGGCTTGGTTTGGACTCTAGGTGCCTGTGGTGCTGGGCCAAGTGTACATAGGGTGTGACGACCGTTCAGCAACTTACTCTTGATAAGGCCTGAAACAGATTCAGGCGTTACATCTTCAAGACGTTGAAAATAACTACGTGCATATTCGGGTTCGCCTACAACCACTTCGGAAAGACCAAGCCGGGCAGCTTGGCCACTCATTGTCTTGCGGGAATTTACTTCTCCAACGATAGCTTGGCGAACAGCTTTTGTCAGAAGTGCTGGGGCAATTCCTTCTTTGGTGGTTGCCTCTAATGTCTCAAGAACCGCTTCTTCGACTGATTTTTGATTTTCGGGAAGGCAGTAGAAGCTGACCCAGAAAAGTCCGCTGGTGCCCGGATTCCAGCAACTGGTGTCAATGTAGTGAACAAGCTTTTGTTCTTCGCGAAGGCGTTGCCACAGGATAGAGCTTTCGCCGCCGCCGAGACAAGTAGCAAGGATGTCTAGGGAAGGGGAGTTTGCATCCCAAAGTGAAGGGATGGGGAAGGCGAGTACGCCACGTACGATATTGTAATCTCCTATGGCATGGTTGGTGCGACGCGATAACTGTGCTGGTTCAGTAGGAATATATGGGCTCTCTATTCGCCTCATTCTAAAATTACTGAAGTGTTTCTCTGCGAGTTTGCGGGCGTCTGGTGTAGTTATATCTCCGGCCAGGACTAGAACACTGTTATTTGGCGCATAGCGGGCATTGTAGTAATCACGCAGATCTGGCTCCGTCACAGCTTCAAAGATTTCTCGGTGCCCTATTACTGGGTGACGATAAGGGTGTACTAAGAATGCTGACTCAAACGTGGAGCGCGCGACTTGTCGGTCGGGGTCGTCTAGACCCATGTCAATTTCTCTAAGGATGACGTCGCGTTCCTTTTGGACCTCTTCTTGTGGCAGAGTAGATCGGAAACAGATGTCTGCCAAGATATCTAAAAAAGTTGATGTGGCCTCTGAGGGTCCATCAATGTGATAGACTGTACGATCAAAGGTGGTATAAGCATTTATGTTCCCACCAGCAGCTTGGACCTCCTCACTAATCGCTGGCCCTTTCCGGGTTTCAGTACCCTTGAAGAGCATGTGCTCCAGATAGTGAGATAGACCAGCTCCAGTAAATGGGCCTTCATGGATGCTACCAGTACGTACCCAGACTTGGGCTGAAACAAGCTGCGCAGATGAGTCTTGGACATGAAGTACCGTAAGCCCATTATCTAAAGTGAAACGCTCAACAGATCGAGCGAATAGCCCCTTCAGAACTTCCTTTGCGGCGGGGTCAGCAAATGCGGACATTGGAGAGTCTTGCCTCTGGGCTAATTATTCTCAGGTGAGTTACCGCGGCCTCGGCGGGATTTTGGGAGGAAGGGGTCTACGAAGGCTTCATGAAAATCGTAGCCTCCGGCAAAATCTTCGCGGCTGTCCTCCTCTGTTTTGCCAAGAATTCCGTGCTCCACGAGATTGAATACAATTTCTCCAAAATCTTCGCATTGGGAGATACGCCATGTGTCGAGGAGGGTCTTTGCCATTGGGCCATATTGGTCTATGGCATAGTCACGGATACCGTTGAGGAGTTGTTTCCCAGAGACATGGTTGTTCTGCTTGGGCGGTGTAGTGCTACCTTTTTTGAGGTTCTTTATTGTATGATCCAATGCATGGCGTACGAACCAATATGCACCCTCTTGGTAGCGACCGTCAGACTCTTGGATACTTTTCAGCACTTCTGGGAACTCTTGTTTATTCATGGGCATGACTTTTCGAAGAGTTGGACTACGCAAGGAGCTTACGAAGAATTTCGTCTACTATCTTTGGGTTGGCCTTGCCACGAGTCATCTTCATGACTTGGCCCTTTAAAGCGTTGATAGCTGGTTCTTTGCCGGCTTTGTACTCTGCGACAGGCTTGGGGTTGTTGTTGATTATCTCTTGGCAGGTAGCTTCTAGCTCGCCTGTGTCGGTGGATTGTTTGAGCCCTTTCTCGTCAACTATCTGAGAGGGTCCTTTTCCTGTAGAGAACATCTCAGGGAAGACTTCTTTAGCGATATGGCTGGAGATATCACCTTTGTCGATAAGCTGAACAAGTTCAGCTACATGCTCAGGCCTTACCTTGCATTGATCAAGAGGCAGGGAGCCGTTTTCTCCTGCGGCAGAGAGTTCGCGTAGGAGGTCGTTGGTTATGAAATTAGCGATTTGCTTAGGCTTCTCGTAAACGGCAAGTGCATTCTCGAAGTAGGCTGCGAGTTTGGCATCGGGGCACAATACAGAGGTAATCGTGTACGGGAGGTCATAGTCGCGCATGTAGCGTCGCTGCATGTCGAAAGGTAACTCGGGTAAGTCTTCTGCCAACTGTTCGAGCCAATCCTGGGAAACCTTGACAGGCATTAGGTCTGGGTCAGGAAAATAGCGGTAGTCGTGAGCCATCTCCTTCGATCGCATCGAGGTGGTGTAGCCTTCATCCGCGTTCCATCGACGCGTTTCCTGAACGATAGGTTGATTATTTTCCATCGCCAAGGTTTGGCGTTGGATCTCATAGGCGATACCGTTTCGAACCCCAGAGATAGTATTAAGGTTCTTGATCTCAACTTTTGTCCCTAACTCCGTTGTGCCCTTTGGTCGGATACTCACGTTGGCGTCGCACCGCATCTGGCCTTTCTCCATATCACACTCGGAGATGCCTGCAGCGACCAGACAGTTGCGTAGTGCGGTAAGATAGGCGAAAGCTTCCTCGGGAGAGTACAGATCAGGTTCGCTGACAATTTCTATTAATGGTGTCCCGGCACGATTGTAGTCAACCAGACTCTCGCTATCAAAATGGGTGAGCTTCCCGACGTCCTCTTCAAGGTGGATTCGGGTGAGTTTCACATTGCGATGTTCACCCATTACGTTTCGAGAGGGTCCAAGCATTTCAATCTCTACTTCACCACCATCGCAAATGGGCTGATCAAATTGAGAGATTTGATAGTTCTTGGGCATGTCTGGATAGAAGTAATTCTTTCGATCCCACTTGCAGGTTTCCGGAATTTTACAACCCAGCAAAAGTCCAGCCTGAATAGTCATCTCAATGGCTTTCCGGTTCATGACTGGCAAGGTTCCGGGCATGCCAAGGACCACTGGGTCGGTTAAAGTGTTGGGTTCTGCTCCATAGTGGTATGGAGCACGAGTGAACATTTTTGTGTTCGTCTTAAGTTGTACGTGGACTTCGAGTCCGATGACTGGTTCGTATTCCATGATAGGCTCAAAGGGTTGGCCTGAGCTTCCAGTAATCGTTGGCTTGTTCGTAACTGTGTGCGATGGCGAAGAGATCGTCTTCCTTTAAAGGTTGTCCAATAACCTGCAGACCGATGGGAAGGTTGCCTGAGGTCAGGCCGCATGGTAGAGATAGGGCAGGGAAACCAGCTAGGTTGACGTTGATTGTGAAGATGTCGCTCAAATACATAGTGAGCGGATCTTCTGTCCGTTCTCCGAATTTAAAGGCTGGAGTAGGCGAGGTCGGCGTGAGGAGGGCGTCGACCTGCTTAAATGCATTCTGAAAATCCTTACGTATTAGATTTCGGACCTTCTGTGCGCGTAGATAATAGGCGTCGTAGTAACCAGAGCTCAAAACAAAGCTACCTAGGCAAATACGCCGCTTGACCTCTTCTCCAAAACCTTCTCCACGACTTTTGAAATATATATCTAGGGCATCAGTTGACTCTTCACTCCGGTGTGTGTAGCGAATACCATCGTAACGAGATAGGTTTGAGGAGGCCTCTGCTGTGGCGATAATGTAGTAAACTGGAATTGCCAGTTCGGTGTGGGGCAACTCGACTTCAATGATTTCGCAGCCTCTTGCGCGGTAATTATCAACAGCTGCTTCGACAGCGGTCCTGATTTCAGGGTCTAGGTTGTCTGGAAAGTACTCTTTGGGTATGCCAAGTTTCCAAGGTCCTTTTTTTTCAGGTATGGCCTGTGCACAGTTGGGGATATCTCCTGAATAGGAAGTTGAGTCCAGAGGGTCATAGCCAGAGATGGCATCTAAGAGCATGGCACTGTCTTCAACACAGCGGGAGAAAGGACCAATCTGGTCAAGTGAGGACGCAAATGCGATCAAGCCGTATCTTGATACTGTGCCATAAGTTGGCTTCATGCCGACCACACCACAAAGAGCAGCGGGTTGACGTATGGAGCCTCCAGTATCACTGCCTAGAGAAAGCACGGTCTGTCCGGCTGCTACACAGGCAGCACTACCACCGCTGCTGCCACCAGGAATACGTTCAAGATCCCAAGGATTGGCGGTCTTCTGAAAGTAGGAAGTCTCTGTAGAAGAGCCCATAGCGAACTCGTCCATATTGACACGGCCCCACGGTATAGCACCTGAATTACGGAGGTTAACGATTGCGGTGGCATCGTAGGGTGATACAAAATTTTCAAGGATACGACTTGAGCAGCGCGCCAACTTACCTTTTTCGACAATCAGGTCCTTGATGGAAACGGGTATGCCGTCCAGAGGTCCAAGGATTTTACCATTGGCACGGCGTTCATCCGAGGCGCGCGCCAGTTCAATAGCCTCATCTTCGTTAGTATCGAGATAGGCTCGCACCTTGTCATCGGTTGCCTTTGTGCGAGCGATTGCACTCTGGACAAGCTCGACGGCGGAAATAGTCCGGTTTTCTAGAAGCCTGCGGAGTTCAGTGGCAGTCTTGTAGTACAGATCTTCGGACATGGGTTGAAATTTCTATTATCGTGAGTTTTACGCGTCGTCGACCACTTTGGGCACAACTAGTTGCTGGTCCCGCTGTTTCGGTGCGTTCACGAGTGCCTGTTCAGGAGAGAGGGTGGGGGAGGCCTCATCTGCGCCTAGGACGTTAAACACCGGGAAGGGGTGCGCCATTGGTTCCTCGTTAGATACATCTATAGACTTAAGCTTCTCGAAGTGTTCGAGGATATCTCCTAGTTGCCCAGCAAACCTTTGCTTTTCTTCAGGTGTTAGTTGCAGCCGGGCGAGATTGGCTACGTAATCAATGTCTATGTTACTAGCGTCTGACATGAATCATTCGGTGTCTTTTGGTTATGAGCGCAACTCGTAGGGGGTACCTTCAGTCATTGCATTGGTAATTGCGTCAAAGGCACGGTTGACCTCTTTTTCCTTGAGGGTGCGTTCCATAGAGCGGAAGCGGATAGCAAAGGCCAGACTCTTTCGCCCTTCAGGGAGGTGTTCACCTTGGTAGACGTCGAATATTGAAATGTCTTCTGTCGTAAATTCGTCTGGGCATGCGTTGTCCGCGGCTTGTTGGATTTCGTTTAGAACTTGCCCTGCTGGAATACTAGCGTCCATAACGAGTGCGAGGTCACGGTTGGCAGGAGGGAAGTCGCTGACAGGGCGGAACTCACTCTTAGTCGTTGCTTTGCGAAGTTTCTTTGCCGTAAAGCAGCAAGAGCCTGCGAGGATAGTGCCTTGTAAGTCTAGTTCAGCTGTTCGCTTGTGATCTAAAACACCACATTCAACTATTAAACCATCTGCAACCGATCCCGCACGAGCACAGTGCCCATCTTGCCAAAGGTTTGATTGCATTGGCTCAAAGACCTGCTTTTCGACTCCAGCAATACGGAGAATATCTAGTGCAGTTTTCTTAGCGTCATAGAAGTCTTTGGCAGGAGATTCCTGCCACTTCCGATGCTGAGGTTGGGCCTGTATAATAAAGCCCACTGAAACCATTTCTACTACGTGGTCACCATCCAAATGATAGACTCTTCCCTTTTCAAAAAGACGTTGAGCATCATTACCACGAGCTTGATTTAGACGAAGTACTTCAAGTAGACCGGGCAAAAGCGAGGCGCGAAGGTGTGTTTGGTCGCTGGCTAGAGGGTTAGCCAACTTTAGTTTTTCCGAATATTGTGTGCCATAAAAAGATTCAATTTCCTGCTCAGCACGTGTGCTGTAAATGTTGCATTCATTGAAGCCATTTGCAGCAAAATGCTTGCCGATTCGGCTACCAAAGGTCGAGAGTGCATCATCTTGAGCATGAAGTCCGGCCACTTTAACGGGAGAAGCTGGAATGTTGTGGGTGCCATAAATCCTGAGGAATTCCTCTACAAGATCTATGGGTCGCTCGATATCAGGGCGGAACGTAGGGATATGAACCGTCCATTGGTCCTCATTAGCCTCCACAGCAAGACCAAGAGCTTCAAGGACACTTTTGATTTTTTCTGCTTCGCACTCGAAACCAAGTTTACGGTTGAAAAAAGCAGGGTCGGTATGGATGGGTGCAGGACCTAAGGGCGGGTGCCCGATGACTGAAGGTTTGCCCTCGAGTGTGCCGCCTGCAATTTCCAGGATAAGGTCGATCGCGCGTCTGCTGGCATAAACGATACCTTCTGGATCCACACCACGTTCGAAGCGGTAAGAACTGTCTGAGGAAAGACCAAGTCGGCGGGAAGTAAGTCGTACTGACTCAGGTTTAAACCAAGCAGCCTCTAGCACAATATCACAGGTATTCTCGTCGACTTCGGCATCAATGCTCCCCATGACCCCGGCGACCACGAGTGGGCGTTCTGAATCAGCGATCACTGCCATATCCGCTTTGAGAGTACGCTCTTTCTCGTCTAGCGTGGTGATTTTTTCACCGTCTTCTGCCATGCGGACATTGAGAGCTTTTCCATGAAGTTTACTTGCATCAAATGCGTGCAGAGGTTGACCAGTTTCCATCAACACCCAGTTGGTTATGTCGACTACGTTATTGATTGGACGTAAGCCGATGGCTTCCAAGTCCTTGCGTAACCATTCTGGACTCGGTCCGACTTTAACTCCCTTGATGCTGTGTGCGGTGTATATCGGGCAGAACTCAGTATTCTCTACATTGACCGAGTCTAGCAGCGTTGAGCTTCCTTCTCCAGCAGTGGAAATCTCTTTGCACTCAGGCTTTTTCATCTTGAGTCCAAACAGCGCGGCGAGCTCTCTCGCTAGCCCAATGACGGATAGGGCATCTGGGCGGTTGGGAGTTACTGCAAGATCGAAAACTGTCTCGCCCTCGGGAAAGACTTCGTTGATGGGTGTCCCTAACTCGGGTTTCTCAGAAAGAACCAGCAGTCCAGAGTGGTCTTCGCCAAGGTTTAGTTCACGGGCACTACACATCATGCCTTCTGACTTTACCCCACGCAACTTGGACTTCTTTATCTTGAAATTTCCTGGAAGCACAGCTCCAGGCAGGGCAACGGGTACTCGATCCCCTGGTTGGAAGTTTTGAGCTCCACAAACAATATGATGGTTCTCATCCCCACCTGTGGTGACTTCACAGACGCTTAGCCGGTCAGCATTTGGATGTTGTTCACGGGTGAGCACTTCACCTACGACAACATTATCCATCTGAGGGACTCCAAGTGTAACCACCTCTTCAACTTCGAGACCAGAAAGGTTAAGAGCTTCTTCAATAGCCTCTGTGGACTCGTTTATGTCGAGATAACGCTTGAGCCAGCTGAGAGAAAATTTCACTAGATTTGCTAATTTGTTGAAGGACTAGTCGCCTGTGAACTGTTGGAGGAAGCGTAGGTCATTCTGATAGAAGTGGCGAATATCGTCGATCCCGTGAAGGATCATAGCAATTCGTTCTATTCCCATGCCAAAAGCGTAGCCAGATACTTCATCAGGGTCATAGCCAACATGACCAAATACGTTTGGGTCGACCATGCCGCAGCCCATAATTTCGATCCACTTGCCACTGAGTTTGCGGAGTTTTGAGGTCTGTACATCCATCTCAAAACTCGGTTCCGTAAAGGGGAAGAAACTGGGCCGGAAGCGAGTCTTAGCATCGCTGCCAAAGAGTTCTCGAACAAAATGATCGAGTAGAGCCTTGAGGTCACGGATGGTAACATCGGAATCAACGTACAGACCTTCGACTTGGTGAAAATTTGCGCTGTGGGTAGCGTCTACAGTATCACGTCTGAAGCAGCGTCCAGGTGAGAGTATCCGCACAGGAGGCTTACGCTTGGTCATAGTACGAATCTGTACAGCTGACGTGTGCGGACGCAGAATAAAGCTTTCGTCCTCTCGTCGTTTCTCGCCCTTAAGCTTGAAGTCATCAGGAAGAAAGTAGGTATCCTGCATATCCCGAGCTGGGTGACTAGCGGGCGTATTCAAGGCATCGAAACAGAAAAACTCTGTTTCAAGTTCGGGTCCTTCAACAACAGTGAAACCAATCTTACGAAAGATTCCTACAATGCGATCGCGTACCTGAGTGAGGGGATGTTCCGTGCCTTGCTCAGTATCTGTAACAGGAAGCGTTGGATCGACAGCAGGACCTAGTTTATCAGCCAGTTCGGTTGCCTCGATGCGTTCACGAATGCTTTCGAAAACTTTTTCGAGACGCTGCTTAACTTCATTGATTTTCTTACCAAAGACTGGCTTCTCCTCGTTCGGCAGTTTTGCTATGCCCTTAGATGCAGCAGTCAGCGAACCGTTGGGTCCGACGAAGCCTGCCTTGAAATCGGCAAGTTCGGGCCATGTGGATATACTGTCCTGTCCGGCCTCAGCCTGTTGGACGAGCGATTGCAGTTCCGCTTCCATCTTGGAAGGGGGCAGCTCGGGCGGCTAGGCCGCCTTGACTTTTTCGATGAGGGCTTTGAAGGCGTCCGGCTCGTTCACCGCAAGCTCCGAAAGGGACTTACGATTCATCTCGATGCCGAGCTTTTTTAGGCCGTTCATAAAACGGCTGTAATTGATGCCTTCTTCACGGCAAGCCGCATTGATGCGGACAATCCAAAGTTGGCGGAATTCCGACTTCTTCTTGCGGCGGTCGCGGTATGCATACTGTTCAGCTCGGTCGACTGCGTGCTTAGCGTAGCGAAAGAGGCGAGAGGCATTGCCGAAATAACCGCGGGCTTTTTTAAGGACCTTTTTGCGGCGGGCTCTGGTTGCGGGTGCGTTGGTTGCGCGTGGCATGTTTTATAGTAGTTTTGTTTTGATCACTGGGGTCGCCATAATTGATTCACCCCTAGTGTCTGCGTTTTAATTTGACTTCAGAGGCCTGGTGACATCGCTTGCTTGAGCGAGCGGGTCATTTTAGGGCTGGCAAGGACTTGGTCCTGCCCCATGCGGCGCAACTGTTTTGTGTTCTTGTTGCGCATCATGTGCCGCTTGCCGGCTTTACGGAAGACGAGCTTACCGCTGCCAGTGACCTTGAAGCGTTTTGCAATGGATTTTTTGGTTTTTTGCATGGAAAAGGCGGAAGAAAAAATCGCCACCAAGCATGTTTGTAAAGACTTTTTGTCAACAATCGGGGAAAGATCATGTCCGAAAATTTCACCTTGAGGGACATCCCCAGAGCTACAATCCAATCTTGCCACCCAACAGATTATCCCCAATTTAGCCACCCTTTCCAAACGATTCATCTTTTGCCCATGAACAAAACTCACTCTCATATCAACCATCACCCAGGCCGCGCCTGTCGGAACGCAGGATTTTCACTCGTTGAAATTCTAATTGTACTCGCACTTATTGGTCTGCTCGCTGGATTGGTTGTCACCAACGTAGACAAGATCTTTGGCGGTCAGAAGGAAAAGGCAGCAAAGAATTTTGTCACCACGTCTTTAAAAACCCCAATACAAGCCTATATGCTAGACGTGGGAACCTACCCGGCCTCGCTGAACGATTTAATCAATAACCCTGGCAAGGGTAACAAGTGGAAAGGCCCTTACTTGGATCGCAAAAGTGTACCGAAGGATCCATGGGATAATGACTACAACTATACCACTCCAGCCCAGAAATCAGGAGGCGGTTATGACGTTTGGTCCAGCGGTCCAGATGGTCAGAATGGATCTGGAGACGACATCGGCAACTGGGGCGATTGATCCCAGGCGGTCTAGGGCTGGCTTCACCCTGATCGAAATCCTACTCGTGATAGGCCTGATCCTTCTGATTGGGTCTCTAGCCATATATAACGTGGCCAACCTCACTCGCATGCGCGACGACCGGCCTGTGGAAGAGGTTCTGCTAACAGCAGTTCGCGAGGCGCGCTACCAGGCTTCAACCACTAAGGAGCTTTGTTGGCTTTCCTATGATGGTGAAAAGGGAACCTTTTATATTTCAAGTGGAGGTCCAGCTACTGCGCTACCTGAGCCAAGTACGCAGAGCGTTTTTGGTTCTGCATTGGTCGAAGATGGTGAAGAGGAGGAGTCTTCTGTATCCGCCTCTGCTCTGGAGTCTTTTCAGGTCTATGTTGTCGAGGACGAGGACCCCCCAGAGGTTAAGTTTTTTGCGATTCCTCCGGGAACAGGCTTGGATGGTGAATCCGAGACAGATCCCGAGGATTTACAACTTCGTCGCGTACCTTTCGACCCCGCGGGTTTCACTGTGCCTTTTCAAGTGAAGGTAGACGCTGGGGCGGATGACTTCCGCGGCACCGTTATTTTTGATCCGTTTTCCAACCATATCCTAAACGAGGAGGATTTGAAGAAGTGAAACCATGTGCTGTGCAGAGGGGATTCACGATCATAGAGGTGCTTGTCGCATTAGCTATCCTCTCTACTGGCGCCTTCGTATTAACCTTCGCCTTTGCCAACGCTGTAAACGGACTCCAGCGCCAAAAGGATAACAGTCAGTGGGAGAACGACCTACAATTTGTTCGGCGGCAGGTATTGCTTGCCAAAAACATGGAAGAACTGGAGGAGGGAGATGAGATCGAGACTCTCTCATCTGGCGTCATAACGTGGGAGGCTACTGAGATTGAAATGGCTGAGGTAATAGACCTTTTTCGAGTTACAGTGGAATATGAGATCGAGGATGCGCCCGAGGGTTATGAGCAACACTCAGAGACTCTCTATTTACTTCGTCCTGCTTGGTCGGAAGGGGAGTTCGCTGCTGACCGACAGGAACTACTTCAGGACAAACAGGAGAAAATTCGTATGGCTCGGCAGGAGAGCGGGATGATGAGCTGGCGATGAAATCTCAAGATAGCATCCTGCGACGGGGTTTCACCCTGATCGAGATTCTCGTAGCCTTGAGTCTGGGTGGCATCATTTTAACAGCTGCATCCTTTCACCTAGTTTCACTCGGTAAGATCTGGACGCATGATTGGAGCGAACGCCACTACATGCACCACAAGGAAAGTCTCACGACCTTTATGATTCGAGTATTTAAAGAGGCTGACAGCGGCTTCAGTTCAATGGGAACTAAAGGGAATATTGCTGGTCTGCGTTGGGAGAACCCACCAGGCGAAAGCACTCTAGATGATCCCTTCTTGCGATTTTATCTTAAGCAACCCCCGCCTGTTTTAATCTCAAACCCCCCGCTAGCCTCTAGTGTAGTTTGTTATTTGATCTTTGATGAAGATCAGGGGCTTTCTCTTCTCTGGTATCCACTTATCGCTACTCGTGACGGCGAGGAAGAAGTGCAGGATGTTGATGACCTCTATCGCACGACTTTGAGTTCTTTTGTTTCTATGGTCGAATACTGCTACTATGATGCTGACAAAGAGGAGTGGGAGACCGAGGAGGAACCACTGGAGGAAAATGACAAGTTCATGATGCCAGACTTCTTGAAGCTTACCTTCCGTTTTCATGAAGAGCACGAGGAGGATGATTTTGTTTCATTTATCCCACTACCTCCCAGCGAAAAAGACGCCCCCTTATTCTAGTGCATTCCCAAATAAAACAAAACAGCAGGGGTAGCATTCTGATTGGCGTGTTGGTCATCCTATTTATTATGTCTGTAGTCATCCTGCGATTTATCGAGGAAGCGACTAAAGAGATCCAGTATCAGAGCCAGTTTCAAGGGCAAGAGGACATGCGTAGTCAGGCCTATTGTTTATTCGATACCGCCTTGGCTGTTTTACACGAGATCAAGGAAATCGACGGCCAACTTTATCGGCCTGTTCAAGGCTGGGGCGATCCAATTGGTTATTCCGGTATTCCTTTACCCGATGGTGTGGATGTTCAGGTCAAGATCACCGATGAGTCTGGTCGGTTGCCCATCAATCATAATAACGTGCAAATTTGGAATCTACTTTTTGAGGAGATGGGAATCGACCTTGGTCAGGCAGAAATCCTTACCGACTCTCTCATCGACTGGATGGATCAAGATGATTTAAAGCGTCTTAATGGGGCAGAGAAAGAAGACTATGATTTCGACGGGAAAGATTATCGTCCATCCAACGAAATTCTCAAAGATTTTGAAGAGTTACGACTGATTCAAGGCTTTGACGAGGTATTCTTTGACGAAGAAACTGGTGAACCAAACCAGTATTACCATTGGTTTGAGCAGTCCGTGACCCTGCATTGCGAACACCCCGTCAATGTCAATGCGGCTCAGGGTCTCGTGCTTAATGTCCTAGCGCGTATGGGTGGGTTCGATAGCGAATACCTCCGTCAGCATTTGCGCGGTCCTGATAATGAGGCTGGTACTGGCGACGATCCGTGGTTGACCAACTTTGAGCAAATTCCTGGCTTTGGTGCAGGTCCTACTCCTGGCGGAACCAACTCTTCAGGCAACCTCTTCGGAGCAACTAGTCAGATGTTTCGGATTGAGGTAAAGGTCGCTCGGGGTGAATCTGTTTTTCTAATCGATACCCTAGTCGGTCCAAAGGGAGGGGGCACTAGCAGCGCTAATCGCTCAACTGGCACTTCACGCAACGTCCAGAAGGGCGCTCGTACTGGTGGCAACAAGTCTGTCAAGAGTTCCACTGGTTCGCAAAGCAGGTACCCTTTCGAGATAGTGCACATCTCTGAGAATCGTATATTTTGATGGACTCTGTAAGCAGTTGACCTATATCCGAGCGCCTTAAGTGTCCTAACTTGAGACAGCTGTAAACATTTCCAGCCCTACACCTCCGTACTAAAGACGTACAAACGTGAAACTTCCCAGCCTCAACTTATCTTCATCCGACGACGAGGAAGTACCTAGTATCCTAAAGGTTCCTGGGCACTTGTTCTTCTGTGAATATGTTGAGGTTCCTGCGGAGCTTGAGCCAGAAGAACTGGACGAATTTGCTGAGATGGGCATATCCAGCCTTTCTCCTTTTCCATTAGAGCAACTCGCATGGGGCTACCACAAAGATCCGCAATCTCCGTGGTTATTGCTCTATTCTGCAACGCTGGAATCTCTGGCTCGTGCTGGATTCAGGGGTTTAGATACCTACCGCCAAGTCTTTCCTTCTTTTATTTCCGTTTTAGGCTTCCACTTTGAAAAGCCGACTGGCTATTTTTTGTATGACTCC
>CAJWWL010000008.1 GCA_913048125.1 uncultured Opitutia bacterium
AAGGAGGTATCACACCACCCGCACCGCGCTCGCCATAGGCAAGGTCATAAGGGATATGGAATTCATAGGTGCTGCCAATTTTCATAAGTTGAACACCTTCGGTCCAACCAGGGATGACTTGGTTCAGAGGGAAACTTGTGGGTTGGCCCCGTTTGTAAGAGCTATCAAAAACAGAACCATCAATAAGTTTACCTTCATAGTGAACGGACACGAAGCTGTCTGATGTTGGCTTTTTGCCTTCTCCTTCTTCGATTACTTTGTAAACCAAACCAGACTCAGTCGACTTGAAGCCTTCTTTTTCCTTAACTTCCTTGAGATGTTTTTCTCCAGCTAACTGGTTAGGATCCTTGGCCTTTTCTGGTACACCTTCTCCCTTGAGTAGTTTGTCGAATGCCTCCTGACCAGTTTTAAAGGCTTTGGCTTTGTCTCCGACTCTGAGTATGGACACCTTATTCATGTTTACCGGCTCTTTGGGTTTGTCACCCGGGTTGACTGGCAGGTTGGCAATCTTATCGACTACATCCATGCCTTTGACAACGTTGCCGAAGACGGTGTGCCGTCCATCGAGCCAAGGTGTGGCTTTGTGGGTGATAAAGAACTGACTGCCATTGGTAGCTGGACCAGAGTTGGCCATGGAGAGAATGCCCTTGCCGGTATGTTTCAGGGTTGGGTCGATTTCGTCTCGGAACTTATAGCCCGGTCCTCCCGTTCCCGTGCCTTGAGGGCAACCACCTTGAATCATGAAGTCTTTTATGATGCGGTGAAAGCCGAGTCCGTCGTAATAGGGACCCTTGCGATCAACTTTCATCTTTCCCTCTGCCAGACTGGCAAAGTTACAGACTGTCAGGGGGCATTTCTCATACTCAAGGCCGAGCACGATCTTACCGTGGTTCGTTTCAATTTCCGCGTAGAGTCCGTCCTTTAGGTCGGCATTCTCTTGGGCGGACAGGGATTCATCCGAATGGTTGGTCATAAATATGGCGGCCGTTAGTAAGACCGGAATTGATCGCTTCATCATAATTATTAGGAGCGTGGTTGAGGTTTGTAGAAAAACAAATAGGGTGGCTGAGCCAAAAGGTTGCGATCGGCTTTTCAAGCCTGAAACGCTAGTTGTTCAGGTTTCTTCTGACAATATTGAAGACTCTGGACTTTTGTTGGGCGGGAACAAGACTGTTTGGTAAGTCAGTGACAGGTCCACGTAGGCATCCTGGTTTTCCACTGCGGTGACAACTGATACAGCTGCGGGCGTAGTCGTTGACCATGGATCGCAGTTGCATGGCTTTTACACCAGTGTCTTCAATTTGTTGAGCATATCGTAAAGCTTTTCCCGGATCGCGTGTCAGGAGTCCACGAGAAAGTCCCAGCGTTGCGTGATCACGAATAGTTCCGTGTGGGGACTGCATAACCCATGCTTCAGCCAATGATGGATTTGTACGACCCCAAACGCTAAAGACCGAACTCATAGCCTGATTGCGACCTGCGCCGTCTTGAAGAGTGCCAAGCCATTCTGCAGCACTTCGTGGCGGTCCAGCCCAATTGGCTGCCAAGGACTTTAAAATCTCTGTTCGATAGGGGCCGGGTTCAAGTTCAGTTGCGTAGCTTTTTGCTGCTACGCGATCTACTTGGAACCAACCCGTAACCGAGGCTGCGAGAGCTCGTACGCTATCATCTTTTGGAAGTTTTAGTGCCCACGCTGCAGCTGCTTCTGGTTCAACCTTGCCCCATGCCTGTGCAATTGCACTTAAAGTTCCTGCTCGATGGTCGTCTGGTACTTGTTCGAGTGCTTGAAGGGCACTTTTCGGGTCAACAGTTACCCATTCTATTAATAATTTTCGACGAGCAGCGTATTGCTCGTTGGTGGGTAGATTTTCAATGAGCTTAAGCTGAGTTGTGAAATGTCCAGTATCCGTCGTTCCTTCTGAGCCTCTTTTAAGGTCGGGTCTTTTTGGTGGATTCGGAGTAAGTTGGTTCTGGCTAGGATTTGTGGAATACCCAGTGTCATTATTAGCTACAGCACCTACTTGCTGCTGGGAACTTTGAGAATTATCAGGATTGGGAGTAGGTTCTCTGACCTGTGTTTGCTGCACAGGATCGTTTTTGATCAAAAGAAAATAGGCAACTACACCTAGACCCGCGGCCAATCCAAGTACAAGGGGAAGCGAATTGCTAGAATGATTCATAATGGTCTATTGTTACAGGCTATTTATTTCAGCCTCAATTCAAATTGGTCTAGCGAAGCGGTACTAGCTTTATTCTAACTTGTCTTTTGTCGGAGCCATCTCTGTTCATGACTTCCATTTTGAGGTGGTCTCCTAATTTCTTGCGTCTCAGATGACGAATGAAGGTGTCGGTTTCATCAATGTTCCGACCGTCTACATTTGTCACAAAGTCCCATTCTTTGACACCTGCTTTTGCGGCAGTGCCTTCCTTTTTCAGTTGGCGGACGACTAAACCTTTTTTGCCCTTAGGTACTTTGCTGATGTATTTGACTTCCTGCCCCCATAGTTCCTCAACAGCCATATCAAGGGAGGGCGCAAGTATATCTGCCTTTTTCTCAAGAATTTCTCTGATCGACTTCGCTGGGATCATAGTAGCGATGCCTTGGTGACCAGCCTTTAAAGTCATTGAAGCCGCCTGCATGCCTACAACTTGTCCTTGTCGGTTGACCCAAGGCCCTCCAGAGCATCCCCCCGGAGTTATTGCTGTTACGTGGATGCCTTCAACAAAATTACCATTGAAATACTCGAAGGTCGTGCCTCTGCGGGCCACTTGTCCAGTTATGAATACTCGATGTCGGAATATGGGAGTTCCAAGCAAATATATGGGTTGCCCTGGTCCAACGCCTTGTTTGGCGATGGGTAGAAAAGGGTAGGGTTCATTGCGACAGGGAAGTTTGAGTAAGGTCAGGTCGTGACTGCGGTCATGTCCTACACGGACCACATCAAGACGTCCAAGTGCTCTCGAGCGAATCTCCAGCTTCCCTTCGCGGCCAGCAGCATGCCACACTGTGGCGGCGTGACCATCCTTATCGACCAAGAAGCCTGTACCTTCTAGCCGACCATCTATGAGAAGTTCAAATGAGGCCTGTACAAGCTCATCATGGAGTTTTCCCAAAGATAAGCGACTAGCTGTATCCTTTCCAAAGACGAGAAGATTGGTTGCTAGCAGTGCGAGTAGTGGGAGATCAGGTCGCATTGAGATCAGTTTTTAGTAATTTCACTGCTATTCAATCCGCGACGTGATTTTGTTTCATATCCTCAAGCCATTTGATAAGTGCTGAGGGAATCATTTCATGTCCGCCGTCGAAAATAGTGAGCCGGGCATTTCCAGAGCTCCGACGAAAGATTGGTTGGCGATTGCCATATGATTGGTCTTTAGAGGCTGTTGTAAGGCTTGGTGGAATCGTAGCCTTCGAATCAAAAAATTTTATTTGAGCTTGGGTTAGGCGATCTTGTGGGTGAGCTAAAATATTAAAAGCATTGATAGAGTGACTGATTGGGACACTGCCGATGTGTCCGTCCCGTATGCCAGCGTTAATATCAATCTTTACATCGCGTGCTAGGTGTAACCAGCTATTAGGAGAACGCAGGCTATATTGGAGATCAACTTCGCTGCTGGAACCAGGTTTGCCTCCACAAGATTGGTTGATTTCTCGGGCATACTTGTTGCGACGTTTTGATGAGTCTTTGTACCAGACAATAAGATCCGAGATGGGGACCCAAGCCGATACCGCAGCAAAGGTACCAGGCGAGCGACCCGCTAACAATAAACTCATATAGCCGCCTCCTGAAGTGCCTGTGAGGTAAACACGACTTGGGTCCACAGGGGAGTTCTTCTTAACATACTCAACCGCATCGAGCACATCTTGCACTGCCAATTCAGAACCAGTTGCTTGGGGATTTCGGTTAGGGCCTCGGAAGTCGGGATGAATATATGCCCAATCGTTGCGGACACAGAATTCCTGAACAGGTTTATTTAGGGTCTGTTTGTAATTACTACTCCAGGAGTGCAGAGCTACGACTAGGGGAACTGGTTCTTTTGATTTTGACGGTGTATAAATCACAGCAGATTGACGGACACCATCTGCAGAACTGGGAATCTCTATTTCTCTAGGTTGGGAGAGTAAAAGAGTGGGCACTATAAGTGCTAATATTACATTGTTTCTCATTCTTTTGAGAATGTATTATTTAATCGAAGATGCCCTTTTCGCCAAGGTTTCTAGCCGACTACCTGCTAGCTTTATCAGACCCAACCTGTTAATGAAGATACTAAGAAGAATTATTGGATATGGGCCGAGCTCAGCGTTTTCTGGCTAACTCCAATGCGGGGTCCTTAAGTTCTTTCATTTTTGCCAGAATTTTAGAGTGAAGCTCCCTAATAATATTTTGGTGAACTGACTTTTCGGAACTAATAAGGTTGTTAGTTTCTTCCGGGTCTTTCGAGAGGTCGTAGAGTTCGTCACGATCCTCGTTAAGGAAATCACGGACCAGTTTCCATTTAGGAGTGCGCCACCCCCGCATGTGTGTGCGAGACTGATGTTTCGTGGAGTATTCTGCGTAGAAGTCGTTATCCCATTCGACGGATTTACCAAATAATACTGGAAGGAAGTTGCGACCACGCACAGGTTGATCTTTAGGTAGTTGGCCTTTTGCGATCTGGACCAGAGTTGGGAACCAGTCCACTGTGGAGATGGTGTGGGGCAGGACAGATCCAGCTTTGATCTTACCTGGCCAGCGTACCGAAGTCGGCACGCGCAAGGCATTATCGAATAGGTTGGGGCGTTGACCGCGTGGTATGTTCTTGGTGGCGGGGGGGAGAGCTTCACGCTTGAGCACCCAGTGCCCATTACCTTTGTGCCAGATGCCGTTGTGGCCCATGTTGTACCCGTGGTCGGAGCTGAAAATGACCACTGTGTTCTCGCGTAAGGCCAATCTATCAAGTTCTGCTAGCATACGGCCCACATTACGATCCACACCTCGTACGGAGGCGAGGTATTCACGAATCATTTTTTTAACGCGAGGAATGTCGACACCAGGGTAGTTTGCGTGTGGTACTTTGGGGTCAAGGTCGGCAAAAGGCTTCCAATCCTCCTCTGCGACAGGAAGCCAACGTGTGTGAGGTGCACGAAAATGAAGACAAAGTAGAAAGGGTTTTTCCTTGGGGCGATCATTGAGGAATTTAATGGCGTTGTCGGTTAGGATGTCTGTGGTTAGACCTTCGATTTTCTGAGGTTTGCCATTTACTTCGAGTGTGGGGTTTGCCGTGCTCCAGCCTCCTGCGCGGTGACCCATAAAGTAGTTGAAACCTGTCTTGGATGGGTGATGGGCATCTGTCAGTCCGAGGTGCCATTTTCCCACAAGGCCGGTATGGTAGCCTGCGTTTTGAAGAATTTCATACCAGGTCGTGGTCTGAGGGTCTAGGCCTAGTTCTGGTTCGTTGCGGGGGTGGATCCAGTCTGTGATACCTAGTTCAGTACCATACATACCTGTAGCCAGCGCGGCGCGAGATGGACTACAGACTGGTGTCACGACAAAGCTATTCGGTAGATAAGCTCCTTCAGAAAATAGCTTATCTAGATTAGGAGTCTTGGCGTAGGTATGCCCAGACCACTTTCCGACGGCCCAAGGTGCCTGATCGTCGGTGTAGAGAAATAGAATATTAGGGCTTCCACTCTTGCCGAAAAGCAATGTAGGCAGGACCAGTAGCGGCAGGACCGCATGTAGTTTCATAATTTTGGGAGATTTACGCTGAGACCTGTTACTCTTCAATCGGAGCGACGAGGAGTTTGCCGTTCTCATATTGCTGGGTGGAGAGGACTTTACCTTTATCGTCCCAGATCGTTACTTTGCCGTGGGGATGGCCATCAGACATAGGAGTTACACGGAACTTTTTGCCGTTTGGATACCACTCTGTAGCATCCCCCTCGGCTTTGTTGAGATTCATTTCAACTTCAAAATTCTTCTTTCCATTGGAATGCCAACGCACGAGTAAACCGTGAGCACGACCTTTCCAATAGGTCACTTGCATCTTCTTCTCGCCATTTGGATGGTAGTCGATTGCTCGGCCAGTGAACGGGATTTCTGTTTCAGTCTCTAAGAAGGCTATACCAGACTCACGGAGTCGATCCCGGTCGAGGTTGGCAAGGTCTGTCTCCGTGAGGTCTTGCGTTTTTACGAAATCTGCAGGTGTGGGGGGAGGTTCCTTATCCAAAGCGAGGATTGCAGCTAGACCTGATACCGCAGAGGCTTGCTCTACCAGTTGGCGAGATTCGGCGAGGGTAGGTTGCAGGGGAGGTAGGTTGACTTCGATACCAAGCTCTTCGCCAACACCTTTAACATCAGTACGCACAGCCAGCAATTGATTGTGAAGATCAATTAGCATTTGGTCCTGTGGTGGATGCTCGGGGTCGGCTTCCTTTGCTGCCTTATACATGGCAATGGGGTTGGCACGCTCAATCGCAAATACGACACCCTTTCCAATTGTACCTGCATAATGGAGTGGCCGTACACTCGCAGCTTTTTCCAGAGGTTTACAAGAGGTAAGGATTACGCCGAGGGAGATAAATATAATCCAATTCTTCACGTTTACAAACAATGTGCTCTTATCTACTGCGTGCAAGTCCTTAAGATGATGGCTTTTTCCGAGATTACTCGGGAAAAGGAACTCCAGCGGAAATGCGTAGTTCATCCAGTATTCGCATATTACCCAAGGTGTCCTGCTTGGAGATCCAAGGCACAGCATCTCCGTAGACCGCATTTGTAAAGGCTTTTGCCTCCAATGCGTAAGATGCTTCTTCGGCCTGTATTTGAACGCTTACCACTCCTTGTGGGCGCACTATCCTAAAAGTGCCGTTCGAAAACCATGGGCTTTCTATGTGTACCTGACCTTCCGTACCTGCAATGTGTGTTGACCAGTCACTCTTTATCGTCATGCCGCAGGTGAAGGTAGCTAGCGTTTCATTGTCGAAACGAAGAAGACCAGCAGCGTAATCATCTACGCCACTCCCATGTATATGGGCAAAAGCTGAAACTTCATTTGGTTCAGTTCCAATCAGTGCTCTACAGAGGTTCGTGCAGTAACATCCAACATCCATCAGGCTGCCTCCGGCTTGGCTTGGATGGTAGCGGGCGTCTGCAGAGTCGATATCTCTAGCGAAGGAAAAGTTGGAGCGGATGAGTCGAACTTCACCCAAGTCACCTCCGCGTACTCGACCAATGAGGTCTTCAATTGCGGGATGCGTTCTGTACATGAAGGCTTCGATTAAAGTTCGTCCTTTGCGTTCTGCTACCTCGAACATTTCTTCAGCCTCCCTGGCGTTGCAGGCAATCGGCTTTTCACAGAGTACATGCTTGCCTGATTCCATTGCCTTAATGCTCCACTGATGATGCATCCCATTGGGAAGGGCATTATAGATTGCATCAACATCTGGATCTTTCAGTACCGCATCGTAGCCTTCGACGCCCTTCCCTCCAAACTCACTTGCAAAGGATTCTGCGGAAGAGAGATTTCTGGAACCAGTCGTGTGTATACTGCCGGGCATAGCTTCTTCAACTTCCCCCGCGAATTTACGGGCAATCATCCCGGTTCCTAGAATTCCCCATCTCAAATTTTTGTTCATATCTAAGTCACTGAATGAACTACAACCTTCTCGCAACGGTAAAGACCAATATTCAATTTTGAACACTCATTTACTTGCGTCAGACAAATAACACAGAAAAACCTGAACAGAAGGGCTTTACAAGATCCCAGACATTCTGCAAAAACACTTCCATGAACGTTGAGGATAATCTGCTAAAAGAGGAACAAGAACGCACTCTCACTTGGGCCATTGAAAATCTCGAGAAGCAGCGTGAGGGTATAAAAGATCGCATCTCCAATGCTTCTGGAGAATTTCAAGACATCAAGTCTAGGTTGGACGATATTGCCGCTGTTATCGACGACATGACTGACGAGAAGGATGCAGTTGATAAGAAGATCGAAGTGGCGATGCAAAGGATGGCCAACCTGAATGAAGAACCCGTTGTGGAAAATATTGCTCCCACGGCTAATCCCGAAGTTTCCGTAGACAACGGTACTACTAGTGCACCAGATTTTAACGCAGCCGCTGAGGATGTGAAGCCTGGGCAATACGCATCTCTCAAAGTGAACTGTCGTGCAAATACCCTAGAACTGGTTCGGCAAATAGCTTTGCGCACTGGGGTTTCTGAAGCCACTATCATGGAGAATGCAGTTTCTGCTGTAGCTCAGGCCATACAGAAGAATAACTTCCGGATGCACTTTCCCCTTGGCGTGAAGTTAGTCAATTACGACGACTGATTTCTTCAGTATCGACTGCGCGGATTCACTGAAACTTCTTTGATTGCCGAAAGCTAGTCCTTCAAGCAAAGAAGAATCAAGGCAACAGTCCTCTGGTCGAGGTGTACCAGTCGGAGGCTCTCGATTTGCAGTGATGCTGGATGAATCGATTCCAAATATTGGTGCCATGGCACATGCCATCTCGTACTTGGTAAATGGCTCGTTGCCGGACCATTGGAAGATTCCTCGGAATCCTTCTTCTATAGATCTTTGCTCGACCATTTGTCGACAGACGAGAGCAACATCATCCACATGGGTGGGGTAGCGAGTGGCCCAATCATCCTGTGAAGGTATGGGATTCTTTCGTAGGTCCAGTGCGATTGCGGTTACTGCAGACTCCTCAAGTGCTTCCACTTCTCCATAAAGGATTGGAACTCGTAGGATACAATAGTTATCGAAGATTTCCTGTATCGCTTCTTCTCCCGCTAACTTACTTTTGCCATATAGATTGAGCGGGTTGGGAGTATCTCCTGGTTGGTAAGGTGGCGATGTCCCATCGAAGACGTAGTCTGTCGAAAGGTAAAGCAACCAAGAACCATATTTTTTACAGAGTCTCGCTAGATGTTGGGTTGAATTAACATTCAATGACCAAGTGCCATCCGGGTCCTTCTCGCTGACGTCAGGTCGGCGTTCTGCAGCGCTGTGAATGACATACTTTGGACATTCCTGTTCGAAAAAGGCATCCACTTCATCCTCATCTAGCAAGTTCAGCTTTACGATGGGATCTTTAGCGCGTGAGTAACCAGTCCCATAATGTTCCCCATCGTAGTTCTGGGAAAACTCCGCCATTAATGCGCGTCCAAGGAGACCAGACGCTCCAGTTATCCAAGCCTTATCCAAAAAATCCTGAATTAAAATTTATAACAACTACAGTTTAACCTGTAGCGTATCGGACTTATCACCAGTGAGTGATTTTACTTCTGAGAAGACCTTCCTTGATTCTCCCTCGCCCACTTTGATGGTGTAGGTCCCTGTGGCAAAAACTTTGGGACGAAAGGTTTTTCCCTGAATACGGAGGGTATAAACAACCTCCTTGGTGAACTCGTTTATTATTTGGACCACTTGATCAGGCTTGTTGATTTCAAGAGTTGGTAGGTGTGCCTGTGCTTTTCGTCCATAATTATCGAGTTGGTGGAGGGTAAAAGGCCAACCCTCGTAAATAGCATCCTCGTCATCTACATCCACATTCCGCTTGTAGCACTCAAAAGTTATCTTACGAGTTGGCTTGTGGATACGTACAACGCCGAATCCTGCGGCTCGAGTGCTCAGCACATCCCCACCTCTTTCAGGGCTGGGATTAGCCGCAGCGATCGCCGTTAGCTTGTTGTGAAAGCCATCAAGGTGGTCGCCAAAAATAGGATCTTGTCCAGGACTACGATTGCCACCGGGTTCAAGTGGTTGCCACCAGCGAAGGTAAAGATTTGCAATGGAGGGAACACAAAATGAGTAGCACCCATCTCTAAACTCATTAATACCATGCTGAAAGATTGTCGCTAGGTGCTGATCTCCAGCAAAATGAAATGCAAATGCTTTGCGAATCTTCGCTATGGCTTTATTCCTTCCGGTCTGTGGCCAACCATTGGAGTCTAGGTCTGCATGCAGTCGACCACCAACTTTACCATGAATATGAGCTCCTCCGCAGAAGATCGTTTGAGAGAGGACGGCCTTCATGTCTGCTCCCGTCCAGTCCTGCCCCCATTCTTCGAGGAACTTGAGTTGACGGTCACCAAGAAGGCGTGCTTCGGGTACGTCAACCTCGCGAGGATCATAGTCGGGGTTTCGAATGTGATCAGGTCTAGGACCTTGTTGAGGAATTATGCCCTTGGGACCAGTCTTGAATTTTCGATCTTCAAGTATGGCCATGCTGATACGACCCCAATTGTATTGGGTGTAGTAAACACCGATACCACGCTGGATTGGTGTTGGGTCGTAAGGATCAGGTAAATGACTTGTTTGGGCTCGTTCGACTTCCTTGACATACTCTACCGGCATAAAGTAGCCGCCGTCATTACCTGCACCTGTGTTGGATTTGCGACCACCATGGCCCCAGATGTTTGCTTGCCCTACATCGTGATCATCCGGAATCGTAATGGTTGGCCTGTCCTTGATTATTGGTCCGAATTCACGTCCGAAACGCAACCAGTAAGGGTAGTGGTTTTTATGGTCGTAGACTTGATCTCCAGAGAAAAAAAGGAGGTCAGGATCAATCTTCTTGATGTTTGAGATGATGTCATCCTTGGCGATTGTACCTCCGTGCCCAGGGTATATGGAATTGCCGGTGAAGCCTGCCATTACAAAGTTTTCCTTATCCACCGGATTCTTTCGGATTGTGCCTTCGTAGGCTGTGCCTGCCTCATGTCTCACACGGTACTTTGCTGTCCGTGTATCGTCCCAATCCTCAATGCGAAGAAGGGCGGTCCAGCCTCGCTCTATAATCTCTGCTTCTGCCAACTTTTTCCACTTTCCATCAATCTGTACATCTAGCCAGCATTTTCGAGCTTCCCCATCTTGGAGAGGGTAGAATTGTGCGGTCATCTTCAAAGTGTTTGCATGAACCGTATACAAGGCGAAGCACACCAGTTCGTCTCGCGGAACTTCTGGGATCGCTAGCAAGGATTCTCGGCTATTGGATGCGGGCTTTTTCTTTTTGGATTGCTGACCTGATAATGTAGTTATCAATGAGAGTGCTAATACTGGGAGCAATATTCGAATAATGGAGGAGATCATAGCGCACAACTTCTGTCTGGTTATCGCTGTTGGGCAATTCAATTCTGGGAGATTTGAATTTACGAATGCTTGACCTGTCTTGGCCTCATCCCAACTTGAAATGTTTTATTAATCTTACCCAACTACCATGAAGCTTAAACTAATTCTTCTCTCAGTATTTATTTTTGGCGCCATCAGTTCAGAAAAAGACCTTCAGGCTGCTGATAAAAAAGACAGGTTTTTTGAAATGCGCACATATACGACACGCGAGGGGCAACTCGTTAACCTTCACAAACGTTTTCGTGACCATACCAACCGTATCTTCGAGAAGCATGGTATGGAGCTGGTCGGATACTGGACCCCTGTAGGAGGTGATTTAGAGAAAAACACCCTCGCCTATATTCTTGCCTATCCTAGTCGAGAAGCGCGTGACAAAGCTTGGTCTGCCTTTCGTAAAGACCCTGAATGGCAGAAGGTCTACAAGAAGTCTCACGATGATGCAGGTGGTAAGATCGTAAAAAAGGTAGAGTCTATGTTTTTAAACCCGACGGACTACTCACCTATTAAGTGAGACCTTTTTTAAGGCACTAGTCTGATTTTTTGCCAATCCGGAAGGTCTTACGGATTTCCCGGAGTTTTTTACGAATAGGTGCATCCGTGGCTTGCGGAGATGCACAAAAGAAGAGGTAGCAACGCCTACTACCGGTATCCTTCCACGCATGGATTTCCAAATGTAGTTTTTGCTTTCTACCGGTTGCGAAGGGTTCGATCCAATCTAGCGTCGCAAGGTAGGTTTTTGCGTTTTTAGCTTGGGTCGGAGCTGTACCTGAAATGTCCTCTGCGGGTTTCATCTCGAGAGTGAATTTGGAGACGTCTACTTTTCTTTTTTTTCCTTCTGAGACTCGTGCTGACAGTCCTTGATAATAAAGAAGAACCTGCTCCTTGATAGCCTTGCTCGATAGGTCTGTATTAGGTTCCAGCGAAAAGACTAAGGCATAGCTGAAAAAGTCGGATTTATCAGGCTTAAACATACCCGGGGCGAAGCGGATTTCCTCAACTCCTTTCCAGGACATATCAGGAGCGAATCTCGGTGGCAGGAGAATACGCTCTCCAAACCATCCTTCGTCAGTTTGCCATTGGAAGCTTTCAGAAGCGCGTGCGCCAATAATTAATACCAACAAAGGTAGATAGCTACTTATTGCTTTTCGCATCACACTTGGTGTTTTTAGAACTTCTATAACAGACATCAACTCAGGTCTAAGGGACCACCTTGCGAAAGTTTCGGATTACCGAAAGTTTCAAGGTGATGCCCGAAGCCGTGAGCCAAAGCAAGGTGCAGACGGTTGTGGGCAACACCATTGAGATTCAGTGATCTCCCCATCTTAAAGTTGAGTCCTCCTCCTACGAGTGTGAAGGGTATGTCATTAAGCGTATGGTTATTGCCTTTACCAAGTTCGTTAGTCCAGACGACGATTGTGTTGTCAAGGAGTGTGCCTTCACCGCCAGGTTCAGGAGTTTCCGAAAGACGTTTTACAAGGTGTGCCAATTCACCGGCGAACCAATTATTGATTTTGGTAAGCTTCTTCACCGCATCCTCGTTGTTGTTAGGTTCGTGAGAAAGTCCGTGGTGACCTTCTTTGATATCGAGCCAGTTCATGCGGGCTTGACCAACGGATTTGGTGTATTGAAGTGTGGCAACACGAGCAAAGTCGTTAACAAAGCTGTTCACTAGCAACTCAATCTGCATCCGCCCCAGCGTTGGTAAGTTGTCATTTTGATTAGCAATACCGCTCTCAAGTGCAGGTGTACTAGTGTGACTACGGCCTTTGCCATCTGCAAATTCCCGTTCCATTTCTCGAATGAGAGTCGCATGCTCATCGAGAATTTGGCGATCTTCTGGGCTGACCTTTTGAGAAACTTTCTTTAGGTCCTCTTTGACTTGGTCGATGATACCTAATACGGACTGCTTGCCGCGAAGCTGGCCGTAGAGTTTTCGGTACATGCGATACGGATCATCGGTAGGAGCTACGGGTAGGTTGGGCCCCGCATAGGACATTCGAGTCCAAGGATCAGCTCGATCGCTCACTCCAACTCCGAATTCCAGCGAGCCAAAACGAGTGCGAGTAGCCTCATGACTCTGCAGGTGTTTCTTAATTTCCTGATCTATGGAAATACCTTTTGCCCAACCTGCTGGCGTATCTGAACCCCCTTGGATATTACCTGGGAACAGTTCGATGCCGGTGAGTAGGCAGCTCATTCCACGCATGTGCCGATCTCCATCCCCACCGACCATGTTATGGACTCCTTTGAGCAAGAGCGTTTGTTCCTTCCAGGGTTGAAGAGGTTTGAGGATTTCCTTGAAGGAGAAGTCATTGCCTGTCTGGTCTGGCCAGAAATTCTTCGGGATCGTACCGTTAGGGCTAAACATGACTACCAATCTCTTGCGCGGTCCCTTTGTTTGAGCATGCCCTAAGCTTGGGAGACCTGCTACGAAGGGTATGGATGCGGCAGAGACTCCGAGGTTGCGGAGGAAATTCCTTCGGTCTGTTGAATTCATATCTAGTTCTGAGCTGTTTTCACTCCGAGCTGAATCTTGTCTTTCATAGTAGCATGCAGGACACAGATGTCGATGAAGAGTTTTTGTATGTTATATTCGTTTTTTTGAAAGTTTTGTCGAAGTTGACTTGCGGCATTGGGTCCGTAGGCAGTCAACGGCTGCTTAGTTGCGTGCTGGAATAACATTTCAATGAACCGGTCTTGGGCAACTGGGCTATTTACCGCTATTTCAGCAATATCGGAGGCAGATTTGAGCTCCATCTTCTTTCCATCGTAGGTTTCGTATGTCGTTTGGGTATTCACGTGTTTATTACCGATACGTTCACGGTAGCGACCAAGCGCATCGAAACCTTCTAGGGCAAAACCCAACGCATTAATAGTTGAATGGCATCCTTGGCAGTTGCTGGGACTCGTCATTTTCTCGACTTTCTCACGCATGGTGAGGTCAGGATTAAAATCCTCGTCTTTGAAAATCACTGCTTCCGCTGGTGGTTTAATTTGGCGTCCGAGAATATTGCGGGTCAAAAATACTCCACGGTGTATTGGCGAGCTTTCCTGTGAATAGGAAAACTGCGTGAGCAAATATGGGTGGGTTAGTACGCCAGCACGTTTGGCGCCATCAAGCTGAAGCTTTTCGAAGCTTTCGCCGGATACTTGATGCTTTGACTTGAAAAACTTTGCTATGCGTTGGTTGGCATAAACGTAGTCAGCGCGAAGTAGGTTTCGATAGTCAGCCGATGGGTCTTCCCATACCACCTCGTTAATGAATTTATCCAACGAGGTTCTCATATCGTTGATTAGGTCTAGACCAAATCCCGGAAAGTCTTCCGCATCTTTACTAAGGTATTCATCTCGATGCAGTTCGAGCCAGTGATGGAAAAACTCTAGTAATTTTGTCTTGGTGCGGGGGTCACGAACCATACGAGTTGCCTGTCCTTGGAGATGGCCATCCTTCGTTAAGAGATCTCTGGATGCCAAATTGTAAAGTGAGTTGTCGGGTATGGAGTCCCACATCGCAAGAGCCATTCTTGAGGCAATTGTGCGACTGTTTTCTGGGTCGTCATCCAGTCCAGGATACAGAAACTTTGGTGACTTGAGTGCTAGTAGAATAACTCTTCGAACGCCTTCTGGTGAATACTGGTTTCTTTCTAAAAAGAGATCTACGTATTGTTTCTTTTCAACTTCGTCTAGTGGATGGCGGAAAGCTTGCCTTACAAACTTGTGGCAGAAGTCCCGAATTTTTTTCTTTCGCTCAGGGTCATCAGGCTTGGTTCGAGCAATGCGGTCGAGGTTGAGTGATACGTATGTAGCTAATTCTACGGCAGCAAATGTGGTGGCCTCAGCCCAAGCCTTTGTAACCAAAGTACCTCTGCGGTAGCCTGCGCTTGTGTCGTCAGGGGGGAAGTGAGTGTTAACTACATATGTGCTTGCAGATCCTTGCGGGAAAAGCGTCTCGGTAGGTATGGTCTCTCGATTACCGTGAGGCGGTCTCCACTCTAAACGTATGGACGCATTCTTCCCCTTGTATTTAAAGAACTCCAAAGTCAGGGGGTATAAGCGTCCCCCGAGTAGTTTGATTTCAGCCTTGTGTTCAGTTTTCTTGCGGGTTGCAACCCAAGCGTCTATCAATTTGGAGCTCTTGTCATTCACGTAGAGACGGCAACCGTTTTCAGCAACGATTATGAATTCGTAGATACCAGTTTCTGCTGCAAATATGGAGCCATTCCACTTTATTGCGAAAGCCTTTGGATCAAACTTGCCTTGTTCTGGTACGCCTTCTCCAAAATTGAAGTCCACTCGAGGGTCTACCCGCTTGTAGACAAGTTTTTTGCTGTTGTAGCCACGATCATTGAAGTATTCAGCATTGAGTCCTTGCTTTTCACCCGGAAGGGGAGGTTTTCCAAGAAACTCTACCATGATGTCCGCCAGACTTATCTCATACTGTCTGCTAGTTAGTCTGGCTAGCGAAGCTTGAGGTGGATTGTTGCGAAGTTGGGCTTCAGGGGAGTAGAAGGCGTCGTAAATGTACTCAGCCACCAGTTTAGCGTCTTTGCCAGCGCACAACTTGGGGTCATCATCTGGCATTGCCTTGTCAATGTATCGAGTGAGTTTTTCCAAGGACCAATCACCTGTGAGCGTCTCATTGTACTCATCTTTGACGCCTTGACCTTTCTTCCCATGACAATCTGCGCACTGCATCTGGTAGGTCTTGTAGCCAAGTGAATTAGAATCAGCTTGTAGGTCTGCAGTAGAAAGCCCTAGCGCAAGCCAGATTTTTGCAATGATGCAGCTGTTTGGAATAAGTCTCACGGCCATTAAATCCTCATTCTAGGAATAACCAAGTCCAACAGAATTCGGACGAAATGAGCTAGGCTTTGAAATGCAAGATATACTTTTCCTCGTACCCGGCGTCAGGAAGAATCTCACCTGCGTCCCAGACTCGGGTTGGTTGTAGATGGGAGTCTTCAAGCTCATTTTTCCAGTCGCCACCTTTCCAGTAAAGAATTCCGTTTTCGATAGAGTTACGCTGACCTTTGTGTAAACGATCACGAATCCAACCATGAAATCGAGGAATCGTTGTGACTGCGCGACCCGTCACGAAATCGTAGGTCTTTCGTGCGGGTAGTTCCTCTGCTCTACCCCTGACAACTCTTACATTTTTCAGCCCTAGTCGATTAGTTATGTCTTCGACTACAGTGATTTTCTTTGCAATGGAGTCTACCAAAGTGAATCGAGCATGCGGATAACAGATCGCCAAGGGGATTCCAGGAAGTCCACCTCCAGTGCCAACATCCAGCACTGATGTACGATTCATTAGCTTTAGGAAAGTTGTGGCGGCAAGGCAGTGAGCAAGATGTCTGACCTCGAAGGCATCCATGTTTTTGCGAGAGACTAGGTTGATTTTTTCGTTCCATTCTCGCATCAGTTCAGTGTATTTCTGAAGCTGTGCCCAAGTGTCATCTTCCAGTTTTGGAAGCCAGGTTTGGAGCGTGGACCAAGTTTCTTCTTTGTATGTCATTTTCTTAAAAATTGAACTGCATCTGCGATGACATAACCATTCGTACCCTTGTTGGTTATAAAAACGCTTCCATAATCTTTGAACTCAAAAGTTCCAAGAAGAGTGGGCTTGCCCTCTGTAGCTTTGTCTCGCTGGTTTATCGTTATCGTGGTTTCCCCACCGGCGTGATAGACGGTGACTGGGACATTGGTAGCCCGATTCTCATTAGCTGGGTAGGCTAGTCTTACCTCGTAAAGGCCAGGTTTTAATTTAGCTTTGAATTTAGCAGTTCGATAACCTTTCCCGCCGTCGTCATCATGACAGTATCCCTTGCGAACATAGGGCCCTATTGCTGCGCTATGAACCCAGGATCCCCTAAGTTCGGCTCTAGAATCATCCACCACTATGCCATCCAAGTTGATTGCGCCATCAGTATTTGGAGGAGGTCCTTCAAGTTCCAGTATTTGACCGTCCGAGACTAGTCGTTTCTTAAGTTGGTCATACGGCACTTCTTGTACGGGGATGTCACTATCAATTGCTATTGCTGCTGCTGTAGCCGCGGATTGGCCAAGAATCATGAAAACTGGTTCCATTCTAATGGATCCAAAGGCGATGTGTGAACTCGATATGCAAACCGGAACCAACAAGTTGTTGCATTGGCCCTTCTTCGGGACGAGGGATCCATATGCAATCTGGTATGGCCCACGGGTGGATACGCCTATGTCACCCTCATTTTGCACATAACCTTCTGGTGTGATGTAGCGTTGAACATTATGTGAGTCCATTGTGTAGGAACCCATACCCACAGATTCAGGAGTGTGACGTCGTTTAAGTAGTTCATTTTCGGTCATTACAAACTTTCCAATCAACCTTCGTGCTTCACGAACGTAAATCTGGTGTGGCCAATTCCCGTTGTCTTGGAATTCATCCTTTGCCAAGCCCCATGTTTGCATTTTTGTCCGAATAGCCTCCGGGACACGCTCATCGTTAGCATAGAACCAAAGTAAACCCTGCTGATAAGTGGTATGTTCTTCTAGTATCTCTAGGCGTCGCTTGTAGGATGCCTCGGGATAATCATAATTCATCCCGATGTTGTCTGTACTAAATGGCCCGTTGTTATTTGTGTCAGTCTTTCGGTTTGGAATACGGTCAAACTTCCAGAAGACTTCCTTCCAGCCTGCATCAAGGATTCTGGCAAGTAATTCATATTGTGAGGGATCGTAGTTTTCAGGTTTTTCGAAGGGAATTCGATTTTCTGGGTGGTCTGTAAGGCACATTCGGTAGCAATATGCTTGGACGCGTTTGTCAGCTGTCCCATATTCTCCAGGATGCTCAATGCTGATGCGCGGGAGTACTCCGCTGGATGCATCGCCGGGTATATTGTATGGGCTGATTTTCTTTTTAACAGCGCCAAAGTGGTGTCTGTGATGGAAGACACCTGTCTGCACTCCATTCCAGTCTTCGTCATAGGTTTCAATTGCTTCTCTGCCAACATGGTAATCGACGCCTGCAGCGGCAAGAAGGTCACCTTCATAGGTTGCGTCAATAAACATTCGGCCTTTGTAGGTTGCGCCACAGAGGGTTTTGATGGCGGTGATTCGCCCATTCTTCTGAATGACTCCTTGACCGGATCGGTCCAGCCAGTGGTCGCGATGAACGGGGATCTTATACTCGCGGATAAAATCCTCGAAGACCTTCTCTGCAATACTAGGCTCAAAAATCCACATGGTTCGGTTCTCTCCGTCAATGGCTGGTGTACCTTGGCCCTTGTTCCCATAACTGTCTCTGGTTTCCCATTTCCAAGTGGCGGGTTTGTTGTATTCCAGCCAGATCCTGTGATAGAATTCTCTAGCTAGACCACCGATAGTCTCTTTCTTTCCAGTATCCGTGAAACCAAGTCCTCCAGAGGATAATCCTCCCAAATGATTGTCTGGCCCAACGATAATCACCGACTTGCCCATCTTGCGAGCTTGTACAGCTGCAGTGATACCGGCACTGGTGGCTCCGTAAACAACTAGATCATATGTTGGATTTGGCACCTCTACAGAAGGAAGTGATGCAAGAAGACTGTCTAGGTAGTCTTTTACGGAAGGCGTGAATTTGCCCTCGAATCCCTTAGATGAGTACGGCTGTCCCAATGCTTGACGCATTGCGTTATGTGCAAGATAGCGACCTCCTCCCTTAGTGAGATGTATCTTGTCCCTGTAAAGCTGCTGTACATCTTTGAAGGGGGCATTTCCTGATTCCACATCATCCGCGACCAATTGTAGTAAGTCCATTGCATATGTGCGGCTGAACTTTCGACTAGGGAACTTTTGCCGTAAAGCGGTCAGAAGTGCTTCGAAGTAGGCTCTGCTGTGAAGCATTTTTCCTGAGCCGATACATTGCATTTCATATTCGGCTGCTCTCTTTTCATGAAATGCCCAACCTGTGTGAATGACAAATCCTGCCTTTTTCTGCATGTGGACCCAATGTGAGATGGCGGCTAAATCTTGTTCCAGAGTCGCTCCATAATGGGGTTGGAAAGAGATCACATCATATTGTTTGTCGGTCAAAGCCTTTGGCCATATGGTTGATGACTTTACACAAGGCTCATTGGGTTTGGATTGTAATGCATGAAGAGGTTTTCCGCAATCCACATGCCACTGCGTGTCGCCATCAAGCAGTTGTGGAACTGTGTCCCATGTCAGGGAATTGCCGATCAGGTAGTAGCTTTTTTCTGTAGCTTTAGCAAAATTGAAAGCCGTTAGAAAGAAGATGGTTAAGAGTTTTTTAAGTTTCATGCTATTATCTAAACGAAGGCATACTCTGAATCACTGCCATGCAAAGTTTTTAGGATAGCGATGAGCTTTGGTCATAGATTTGATGTTGAACATATGGTGAATCCTGTCCAGTTGAGTATCTCTTTTCTCTGCTATTCTTTACCCACTGCTGCTGTACCTCGAATTTAATCAAATCCTTATGAAATCCCTCCTCACACTCCTAAGCTGTTTCACCCTAGCCAATGTCACCCAAGGTTTAGACTCTATGAAAGCTCCCGTTGAACCGGGCAACATGAAGACGATATTTAATGGAAAAGACCTTACTGGTTGGGACGGCGACTCTAGGCTTTGGTCCGTTGAGCAAGGTGTGATTCGTGGGGAGACCACCAAGGATAAAAAAGCCAATGGAAATACATTTCTCATATGGCAGGGTGGGCGTACAAAAGATTTTGACTTGCGGATCTCCTTCAAGGTTTCCACACAGAACAATTCTGGCATTCAATACCGGTCAAAGCACATAACAGAGAAGGCTCGAAACAAGTGGGTAGTAAGAGGCTATCAACATGAAATCCGTAACTCTAACAAGATGCCCAATGTGCCAGGTTTCATTTATGCTGAGGGTGGCAAGCGCGGTCGTATGTGCCTTGCTGGTCAGAAGGTTTTATGGAATTCGGAAGGGAATAAGGAAGTTTTGGGCACAGTAATTAGCGACAAGGGTTTTGCTAAGCTTTTCACTGTTGATGCTTGGAATGACGTTGTTATCCGAGCTAAGGGAAATCACATTCAGCACTTTATGAACGGCAGACTTATCCTTGATTGTACTGATAAGCATCCAGAACGCTCTCTCCTTGATGGTGTTCTTGCTCTTCAACTCCATGCTGGTGCACCCATGTGGTGTGAGTTCAAGAACATCCGAATTGGAAATTTGAACTAATATCTAACGTCAAAGGCTAGCCGGCCGCGTATGCGGCTCGGATGAGCCGCCTTGTTTGCAAGCCCGCCACGCAAGAGCTTTCCTCTCGTGATGTTGCACAAATTCTTCTTTTCCGTCACAGTATGTATCGTTGTCATTGTTGCATGTAACGGCTAGTTCCGACTTCAAAGCTCCATATTCAGCCGCAACACTTTGATTAGCGATGAGGTAATCTCTAAAGGCAATGTGTCTGACGACATCAGAAGTGTCAAAGTTGAACGCATGAATGTGATGCGTCCTATTGATTAGGCCCTTCAAATAGAATCGCCGCCCAGGAATACCAAATTCCCCCCGAGGTAAGTAACCAATTGCCTCCATGACGCCGTCATATGCATCCAATTCTGATACATTTGACGTTTCAATCAAAATGTCGATTACTGGTTTAGCCATCAAACCTGGAACGCTTGTGCTACCGATGTGATGCATGCGAATGTTTAACCCTTTTAGGGCTTGTTGAATTCCTAACGATTCTTCCAAATAGGATTCCACCCACTGGGGGTCATAGTCCACTACTTCAAGAATACGTTTCTGCATAAGACACCTTTACTTGCCAACAAGATACTTATTTTTGCGTTTCTATTCTTTCCTGAGACCTGATCACCTAATTAGCTTCAATAACTTCCACAGGACTGAATTCGGTTTTCGTTCCTTTGGTGTATAAACCGTAGTAGTTGATGTTTGTTACCTCTTTGGGCAAAGCCATCTTTAGCGTCTTCCCATCGACACTAGTGATAACCTGACCTTTCTCTAGGTCAACATTGACAATCAATTCAAAGGTTCCGTCTGCGCCCGTTTTCATTTTAGTCATTGAACCCGTGCTTACGTTAGCCCATCCGCCTAGAAAAACAACATGATCCCCCATCCCAATGGCTGTCCCAGCCTTGATAAGACTGTCATTTTCCGGCTTGGGGCCGAAGGCAAGAGCAGCATTTCGAATGTTGCTGGAGGTCTGACTTTGGTAGCTAACTTTGAAAGTGACCTTTTTGCTTACAGTTTGACTCAACTTCTTTAGGGCAATGGCTTCTCCCTTGGACTCAAGTGTGTAACCTAACTCCGCCTTCTTTAATGTCCCCCCCTTAATCACGTCGAAGTCTCCAGTTGAGTCTTTTCCTTCCAAAAGAGGACCAGTTTTCTTCGGTTTGCCGCGGGAGCGGACGGATTCATTTTGCCACCAGTCGCGAGGTCCTTCATCCTCAACTTGTTTGTGGACTGTTAAGAGTTTAGCTTTTAATCTATCGAAAATCTCCGGGTACTTAGCTGAGACCTCTTCCTTCTCTTGCCAGTCTTTTTCGATGTGATAAAGTTGGAAACTCTCCAGATTCTGGCTGGCAAGGATTTTCCAGTCTCCGTCACGAAGAGCTACATGGATATTGTTACGAGCAAGATGATTTCGCCAGTATAAGGGGACTGCACGCTGAAGGGATTTATTTTTAAAAGTGGGCCTAATACTTACACCGTCAATCGTTCGGTCATTGGGAAGCGGTATGGATGCAATGTCCAAGACTGTTGAGAACAGGTCAGAACCAATGATTGGCGTACTGTTGACTGTGTCTGCAGTGATGTGCCCGGGCCAGCGAGCAATGCCGGGCACTCGGATACCGCCTTCGTGGGAGGATCGCTTGCGGTCTCGTAGACCGCCTGTAGAACCGCGTGTGCGACCTGAATTACCATTACCTTCAGGTCCGTTGTCTGATGTGAAGAATACGAATGTGTTTTCAGTATGTCCGAGTTCGTCTAAAGCCTTCATGAGCTTGCCGAAGGCATGGTCAATCTGGGTTATATTACCGTGGTGTTGGCGAATGCCCTCGTCGCTTATGCTCCTGTAGGGTTCCATGAATTTGGGGGCAGACTCAATTGGCAGGTGAGGTTCGTGTGTCCAAACGCTGAGATAGAAAGGTTTCTTGCGCTTTTTTTGTTTTTTCAACCAGCCAATAGCTTCGTCTACAATCAATGGTGCAGAGAACCCTTCCATCTTGCCAACGGGTTCTCCGTTTCGAACAAAGTTGACCGGGTTCTTGTGGTTAGGGGATGCATTGTTCTGGGTCGCCAACCAGTGATCATAGCCATGGTCATTGGGTTGAGGTTGTGCATCACTATTGAACTTCCCGTTTAGATGCCACTTACCAACGTGACAAGTGTCATACCCCTGTGTTTTAAGAAGCTCAGGTGCTGTGATTTCAGACTCTCGTAAGTGTACTCCGTGACCACCAGGAATCCAGCGCCACACTCCATTGCGGTAGGGTGTGCGACCGGTTAAGATTGAGGAGCGAGAAGGGGAGCATACACCACATGCCGAATAGCATTGAGTATACTTTATTCCCTCCTTAGCAAACCGATCTAAGTGGGGTGTCTGGATGACTTCGTGCCCGTAGCAGGCCAAGTCGCCCCAGCCAAGGTCATCAGTTAGGAAAATCACAAAGTTTGCTGGTCGGTCTTCTGCCGAGAGGAATTTGCAGATAAAAAGTAGTACGAAGGTCTGAATAATTTTCATTTGAAATGACGAGGTTGGAATGCTTCGTTTTATCCGTCGAGCCAACTTAGGGTATTCAGAGGTTTCCAGATACTTCGCTGGTAGTCTGCCTTAAATCGTTACTACTGCTGATCTATGCAGGGAGGTGATTCTCGCAACTAACTACTGGAGTGCTGCGAGCTTTTCTCTCACTAGAGATGACTGCTTGTCGTCAAGCACCTGCCAGCAGGCTAGTCCATTGCCGACTAGTTCGAACTCATCAAACTCCCAGACGACTTTTTTATCCTTAGTGATCTCGAAGATTTGTGGGTTGTCAGGTCCAGCATGGCAGTTGCCAACTATGCGATTCCCATTTGGGAGTTCCTGCAGGCAGGTCATCCAGCCTAGCCCAATTTCAGTGCCAGGCACCTTATCTTTGATTTGCCAAACGATCTCCTTTTCGGGGTTTACTTCGACAACGCTTTTTCCACCGCCTGAGGCAATGAGAGTGTTGCCGTTGCGGAGGCGGATGGCACCGTAGACTCGAGTCTTTATAAGGTAATCCCAGACTAGCTTTCCACTCTTATCATATTCTGTGACTACGCCCGGACGTTCCGAACTGACTAACCAATGACCCTTTGGCGTCTGACGTACCCAGCGAGTGTCCTGTCTCCCGTCTCGTTTGAGTGGGAATTGATTGATGAGTTTACCGTCTTTTCCCACCTCTATGACGCGTCCCACACCGCTCTCAATAATTGCGGTATTGCCATTGGGCATTCGGGCGAAGGCGTGGACATGAACCCGCTTGCCCTCATTTCCATTGCTCTTTGTGCAATCATATTCCCATACGATCTTTTTGCCGAGTGTGATTTCTTTGACGGCTGTCCAAGTGTCATGGAACAGGATGTTTCCGTTAGGTAAAAAGTGAACATCATGATGACCGGTATGACCGCGCTCGGGGCCACCGGTTTTGAACTGCCATATTGGAGTGCCGTCGGCCTCGCAAATGGCTAGAATGTTTTTCCCGTAGGATGCTCCAACAAGAACAAGTCGCTCTGCCTGAATGGCTGAAGTCAGAAAAATGAATATAGTCAGTATCGGCGTCAGTATATGTTTTTGCATAAGAGAGTGGGGGAGAGGTGGGTTTAAAAGCAAAGCCAATTAAGATATCTCAGGACCTACTCGGTCAAGACGTTGATGGGAGTGAAGTCGATTTTGCGAAATTCCACTTCAGAGCCTTCAGCCTGGATTGCGATCTTTCCTTTCTTAGCTGTACAATCGTATCCGTGATTGACCAAGTCGCCATTAACCCAGGCCTTGATCTCGTCATCAAGAACTTCGATGTTCATTTGGTTCCATTGACCAGGCTCATTCTCGGACCCATCAGTTAGATTTAGAATACGTCTAGCTTTGCCTTCCGTGATTCCCCACTTTTCTGGAGCACCTCGGCGCTTTTCCATGTTAGGCACTTTAATATTTTCAACGATGCACCAGAAGTCTCCTGCATTTTTGTGGTACATCTGTACCTCAATAGATTTGGGAAACATTTTGTATAGTGCTCGTGGCTTTGACGCATGGACTAAGACCCCGCAATTGCCCGGTTTGCCAACGAAGCGATACTCGACTTCAAGTCGATAGTTCTGATTGATTTCTTGGTGGACGAGATGTCCGTTAGGTTTACCGAGACTAACCAACAGTCCGTCTCTTACTATAAATGGAACCTTGCCGTTGGGATTCTTATCTAGATGTGGTACATCGACTTTCCATCCATCTAGATCCTCCCCATTGAAGAGGCTTTTGGTTCGAGGAGAGCGAAAACCGTGCTTGTCGTAGAGACGTTGCCAGAAGCCTTTCCAGTAGTTGTCGTAGTAGTCGTATGCGGCTTTCTGGATATGTGGCAGATCCTCTACTTTAGGGGCCTTCTTCGGTTCATAGCCATTGAGGTGGTCTCGGCCAGCTCTTTCGCGCGGAGAGATGAACCGCCATGGGTCATTACCCAGAACTTCTTCACATAATTTAGCCAATGCATGGTCGTAATTTTTGAGCTGTTCACGAGTGTGAATGTGGTTGTGGTCATGGTCCATGGTACGGTTAGTGTCGTACCAGCACTGAACTCCCTCTGCCCAGTACTCTGATCGGTTACGCCATGCATAGCACCGCTTCGGTCCACCAAAGCGTATAAGAACCTTATCCTCTTCGTTGACCTTAATCTGATCGTCAACTCGCTTCCCATTTACCTCTATGTCACCAGTGTTGAGGCATTTGCGTAGTAGTTCAGGAGACTCTTCAGGAAACCATTTCTTTAAGGCCTCCAATAGACTGACTTTTTGCTTCCCTTCAACGCGTCGAAAACGCTGAGCCGCACGTCCATCGAACCAGATGCCCTTCTCTCTCGCTTCGTTGAAGGCTGCAGTGAGTCTTTCCTGCTGCTCTTTGCTAAATCCAGCACCATGGATGACATGTCCAAATTCATGGATGAGAATGCTCTCCAACTGCATGCCACCTTCATACTCCAAAGTGTCCTCTTCAGTGAAAACTACCAACGGTCGGCCTTGTCGCCATGTAAGGAAGCCTCGGTTGCGCCAATTGTAGAAATCCAGATCCTTACCTGTTTTATCGCTCTGAAATTGTGGAAGGTCGGATGTTAGCTCATCATGTCCAATAAGCAGGCACAGGGGCTTTCGTTGCCTGATGCGCTCAGCAACATCCGGGTTGATCCTCTCCATCATCATATTGAAAAGGTATGCCGCCTCAGCGTGTGCAAAATCTGAGACCCTAGATGAGGTAGCAATGAGTATATCCTGTACCAAGGTTCCCTTAGAGTAGAACTCATTATCAAGTTTGTAGGTTTTAGCAACCTCGTCAGAGATGGGGAGTGTTTTGAATTCCTTGCCAGTTGCTCCTAATGAGATTGAAAGGCAAAGGATCGTTAGTCTTGTGGTTGTTTTCATAGAATACCAATGGGTCTACCATCCCAATATTTAATCTTCTCCTAAACAGGTGTATTCTGATCTCGCCAAAATCAAGTTTTTCAGCAGACCTACTTGGCCGTGAATAAAGTTCCTTCGAAGGAAATTAATCGTAAATTGCTGCACTGCCTCGCTGTAGTGATTCCTGTCGGAATCTTTTATGGACCAAGTTGGCTTGGGCTTAGCCAGTTGAGTATCTGTATAATCATTAGCAGCCTCTTGCTTTCTTCAGTTGTCATTGAAACCGCTCGTTTAAAGAACACGTTTTGTCGAAAGTGGTTTCAGTATTTATTCTCCTCAATGCTGCGCCAAGAAGAGTCGCAACAAATAACTGGGGCAACGTATGTACTTGCCGGAGGTCTACTCTGTAGTTTGCTAGCGCTCATTAGTGAGTCTGCATGCGCTGCAGCGTTTCTGGGTTTTACGTTGTTTGTTCTTGGAGACGCTGCTGCAGCCTTGGCAGGCAAAGCATTCGGACGGGTTCGAGTCGGTAGGAAAACCCTCGAAGGGGCTCTAGGTTGCTACTTGCTTTGCGTTGTTCTAGGAGCGTTTCTCTTTCCTCAATTACCAACATTTTTGGCGGTTTGGGGTGGTGAACTCAGTTTGTCACAAATCTTTCTTATCGCTGGAGTCATTACATTGCTGGAATTCTTCCCAATTCAAATTGGCCGACTTACCATCAATGACAATCTTTACGTCCCTGCATTAGCTACTCTGGCTGCTATGCTTCTTCGTTAGTACACTAACTTTTCTATTAACTCAAACATGTCATTACAAAAAACTCAGGTAGATCCCTACGTAACAGTACAGCAACACATCCTTGAAGGACAGAAGCGTTTCCCTGGAGCATCTGGAGACTTTTCCTCTTTACTTTCGGGTATCACTCTCGCCTCCAAAATCATCGCAGACAAAGTGCGAAGAGCTGGCATTTCTGACATACTAGGTGCCCAAGGTGATATCAATGTCCAAGGTGAGGTTCAGCAAAAACTAGATGTTTATGCTAACGAGATGCTCTATCACTACATGGGCCTACGTGATAGTGTCGGCGTCCTTGCATCCGAGGAAAATGAAAACCCTACAATCTTGCATCAAGGTGCCGATGATGCCAAGTATGCGATAGTCTTCGATCCCCTAGACGGATCTTCCAATATCGACGTTAACGTCAGCGTAGGAACGACTTTCTCTATACTCAGGTGTCCAGAAGACGATGAGGACTTGCCTCCCGAGGAGTGGGTTTTGCAGCCGGGTCGTAAGCAGATTGCTGCAGGATATGTGGTCTATGGTTCTTCAACCATATTGGTCTACAGCGTGGGTAATGGCGTGCATGGCTTCACCCTCGATCCTTCCATTGGTGTATTTGTTCTTTCTCACCCAAATATGCGGATGCCGGCTCAGGGCCCTTACTACTCGGTTAATGAGTCCTATCGTGATCTATTTCCTCCCCGCTACGCTGAGTACATTGATCGTCTCCGAGGAGGTGTTCTTGGCCAGCGTTATTCATCTCGCTACATCGGCTCCATGGTTGCGGATTTCCATCGAACCCTTCTTAAGGGTGGTGTGTTTCTCTACCCGCCAACGGATAGCAATCCTAAAGGTAAACTTCGACTGCTCTATGAAGCCAATCCGATCGCTTTTCTTACCGAACAGGCCGGTGGGACTGCCATTGATGGTACACGCCGAATCCTCGATATAGAACCCGAAAGTATTCACGAACGGACGCCGCTTGTTGTTGGAGGACGCGTGGAACTAGCAGATTTTGAACGCTTTGTTCTTATGCCCAAAGAGGAGTCCGAGGAGGAAGAGTCCGAAGAAACAGAAGCCAATCTGACAGAAGTCTAATCTTCATATTCTCACCTTGCACTATTTGCATTGAAACTTCGAATCTCAATTTAGTCACAATGAGATTTAGTTGGGACTTTCTGAAGATTCCCCTTGCTACATATTTTGTGGCAATCCTATCGGGTTTGGAGGCAAAGGTTCCGAACATTTTACTAATTCTCGCCGATGATCTGGGCTACGGAGATGTAGGCTGCTACAATCCTAAGTCAAAAGTACCTACGCCTAACCTCGACAAGCTTGCTAACGAAGGAATTCGTTTCACCGATGCGCACAGTCCCTCTACAGTTTGTACGCCAACTCGCTACAGCCTACTTACTGGCCGCATGGCATTTCGGCTTAACTACCGAGGTGTGTTTACTGGTGTTGGTGGGCCATGTTTGATCACGCCTGGTCGTTTAACACTCGCCGGTCTTCTTAAGCAACAAGGCTACAGCACTGCGATGTTTGGTAAGTGGCACGTTGGCCTAACTGCCTACGACAAGGCAGGTAATGCTATCAATCAAAACGGTTTGGCTGCCGTTCAGCGCATTGACTACTCACGTGAACTAAAAGGGGGACCGATCGACCATGGTTTTGAACAGTTCTTTGGCACAGCTTCTTGTCCTACCACAGATTGGTTGTATGCCTACATCGAAGACAATCGTATCCCGGTGCCGCCCACCCATATCGTAGATAGATCCGCTCTGCCCAAGCATCCATATTCTCGTGACAATCGCCCCGGTATGATTGCTCCCAACTTCGATCTCGAGGAGGTTGATCTGGTTTTTCTTAAAAAGAGTCAGCAGTTCCTAAGGCGACATGCCATAGAAACTCCAGAGAAACCCTTCTTTCTATTTCATTCCATGCAAGCGGTGCATCTCCCATCCTTTCCCGCTAACGAATTTAAAGGTAAGACAAAAGCAGGACCACACGGAGACTTCATCTTCCAAATGGACCATATCGTTGGTGAGTTGATGGAGGATTTGGAGACCCATGGCTTCTCAGAAAATACTTTAGTTATCTTCACTAGTGATAACGGGCCTGAAGTACCCACCACAATTGCTATGCGTCGTGATCACCATCATGATGGCGCTAGGCCTTGGCGCGGTGTAAAAAGGGATCAATGGGAAGGTGGTCACCGCATTCCCTTTATCGCTCGATGGCCAAGTCGAATAACGGCAGATACGATCTCCTCTCAGACTCTCTGCCTAACCGACCTCTTCGCTACCATCGCCGCAATTACAGGTGCAAAAATTCCTTCAGAGGCTGCGGAGGACAGTTTTAACTTGTTGCCTGCCTTGCTCGGGAAAGACGATGGTCAACCTATTCGTGAATACACCTTACACCAAACTATTAGTCTCGCATTAGCTATACGCAAAGGGGACTGGAAGTATCTCGATCACAAGGGTTCTGGAGGTAATAACTATTCTCGAGGTGGCGAGTGGGGTATGAATCAGTTCGCGCTGCCCGAGAAAAGCCCAGATGCGCCAGGACAACTCTACAATCTTAATGAGGACCCGGGTGAGACCAACAATCTTTATCACAAACACCCCAATCTGGTTATGAGTCTCAAGGCTAAACTTGAAGAGCTCAAGAACGCCGGTCGTAGTGCACCAAGGTAATATTTGGTTCTGATGCTCAGATCAGCAGTTCGCGGATGACCTTGCCATGAACATCCGTGATGCGAAAGTCGCGTCCATTATGTCGCCAAGTAAGTTGTTCATGATCAAAGCCTAGTTGGTGGAGAATGGTAGCATGTAGGTCATGAACGTGCACCTTGTTTTCCACAGCAGCATATCCAAATTCGTCAGTTGCGCCGTAGGTGATACCCCCCTTTATTCCTCCACCTGCCATCCAGAATGTAAACCCAAAGGGATTGTGATCACGGCCATCCGTTCCTTGGTGGGTGGGCATACGTCCGAATTCGCCGCCCCAGACGACAAGAGTTTCGTCAAGTAGACCTCTTTGCTTAAGGTCTTCGAGAAGTGCTGCAATAGGTTGGTCTGTTTGAGCACATTGTCGGTCATGATTACTTTTGAGGTCTTTATGGGCGTCCCAGGCGGAGGGGCCACGGTTACCACCGCTAAAGACTTGAACAAATCTAACTCCTCGCTCCACCAATCGTCGCGCAAGCAGGCAGTTGCGCCCAAAGTAGTGAGTGTTTTTGCCATCAACTCCATACTCATCAAGAGTTCGCTTAGATTCTTTGGAGATATCAGCGACCTCTGGAGCTTCCATCTGCATCCGATATGCGAGTTCGTATGCCGCAACGCGGGCATTTAGTGTGCTTTCACCAGGATAAGCTTGCGCGGTTTGCTGATTCCATTGGTGAAGAAGTTCAAGGCGAGCTTTTTGTCGCTCACTAGTGACGCCAGAAGGGTTCTTTAGGTAGGCAATTGGCGGTCCGGAATTACGGAAGGGGACGCCCTGATAGGTAGCTGGCATGTAGCCATTTGTCCAGTTCAGTGCTCCGTTTACAGGGGCACCTTCCTTATCGAGAAGTACCACATAGGCTGGTAGATTCTGTGTTTCGGTGCCAAGTCCATAGCTGACCCAGGAGCCCAATGTCGGATGTCCAGACTCTACATATCCTGTATGCATTTGAAATAGTGCTGGACCGTGGTTGTTGCTGTTGGTGTGCATCGAGCGGATTACGCATAGATCATCAGCATGACGTGCCAAATATGGATACTTGTTGGAGATCTCGATTCCTGCATTCCCATGCTTACTAAAGTAGTATGGGGTGTTCATGGCTGTAGCCTTAGTTTCTCCGAAGAAAGCATGGTCCTTTTTGAAGACGGGTATTTCTTTACCGTGCCACTTGTGAAGAGCTGGCTTGGGGTCGAATGTATCCACTTGGCTGGGTCCGCCGTACATGAATAAAAAGATTACTGACTTAGCTCTAGGCACAAATGGTGCCGAGCGTGCATTCAGCGGGGTACTGGTTTGGTCGACTTCTCCGGCTAGTAAGGATTTTAACGCCAGCATACCAAAGCCACCTCCGCCAGCGCGGAGGAAATGTCGTCGGGGAAGGGGAGTTAGCCTAGGTTGCTCCCCCATCAGGTCTTTTCCGGTGATCAACTGGCGATGCATTCCAAAATATTTAAATTACACCAGGATTCTGCTAGAAGCAGTAAATGAATTGGCTCGAGTTAAACAAGACAACTGCTAGGTCAGCCAGAGCCATTTGTCGTGCTCTATCCTCTGAGTGATTGTCCAATGAATAGGCCTTAGTGCGTTCGCGAAGGAAGTGCTGTGCTTGTTCAAGTTGATCTGTTTGTGCGGGTCGAGCCAGGGTGCGTTCGAGAATGTCTTTTGCTGTTAGTTTACCCCCTTTTGCGAGTAGGTTTGCCTGGTCGTTGACAAATGGATTGTTCAGTAGGGCGAGGGCTTGGGTGGGTACAGTGCTACGCGAGCGAACATCACACGAAGTGACAGCAGTAGGGGCGTCGAAGAGTTCTAGCATTGGCAGCAGAAGCTGTCTTTTTATGTAAACGTATGTACTTCGTCGCCAGTGAGTGAAATTTTCCTGTCCGATGCGTGGCCATTGGTTTCGCATGCTGCGACTGAGGATATTCGATTCGATTCGTGGCTTGATACCTGGACCGTACATCTGGAGGTTTAGGTTATTGCAGGACTGGAGAATACAGTCGCGTATGACTTCGGCTTCCAGCCTTCTAGGTGTATGCTGACCAAACAGAGTGATGTCCTCAGATATATGTTCAGGTTTGCTTGCCCTTCGGTAGGCAGCACTTGTGAGTATGTGACGGTGTAGATGCTTTAGGTGTCCATTTTGCTGAAGAAGGTGGCTG
>CAJWWL010000009.1 GCA_913048125.1 uncultured Opitutia bacterium
CTAGAGCATAGATTCCAGCAGGTGAGCTGATGGGTTGTGATGTTTCTGGACAGTCGGGCCCCGGGCATGGCTCAAGTCCGTCAGAACTGGTGTCAGGACACCCGGTCAGGGAGCACAGAAACAGAAGGAGAATCGGAAGTATACGCTTCATGTGACCAGTGTACGGGATAGGGTGAAAGCAGAGCAAATAGGGAGTCATTGTCATCATTTTCGGGAGGCGATTTTGGCTGCTTTACGCACCTCTTCATGGGGGTCATTTTGCTCCATGGAATGAAGCAATTGTTGAATTTTTTATCTTCGGTAGAACATGAGTTTCAGACTTTTGCCACAAACCGGCCACTTGAAACTGTTTTCTGGGGAGGGGGTACCCCAGGTCTACTGACTGCCAGTGATTTGGAGCGGCTTGGTAGATCACAAATAGATACATTCGGTCATCCTATGAGGGAGTGGACGATTGAATTGGCTCCTTCTACGGTGAAGCCTGACAAGTTGAAAGTACTTCGCGATATTGGGGTGAATCGTATTTCGTTAGGTGTACAAAGTTTTCAGGATAGTATGCTTGAGTCTTTGGGGCGTCGACAGTCTGCAAAGCAGGCACTGGAAGCTTTTGAAATGATCCGAGATGCCGGTTTTGAGAACGTAAACATCGACCTCATTTTCGCTGTGCCTGGTCAGACTATGGAATTATGGATTCGGGACCTTGATAAAGTAGCAGAGTTAGCTCCAGAGCACGTCTCTACTTATTGCTTAACCTTTGAAGAGGATACCGCTCTATACACTAAACTTTCACAAGGTCACATTGTGCAGGATGTTGAACGTGAGGCAGAATTTTACCTTCGAACTTGGGAATTACTGGAGACGATGGATTTCCAGCAGTATGAAGTGTCCAATTTTGCGCGTGCTGATATGGCTTGTATACACAACGTCAATACATGGCGTATGCAAGAATGGCTTGGTTTTGGGCCGTCCGCGGCTTCACAATTTGGTAATCGAAGGTTTACTAACGATGCCAATTTAGAGAGTTGGATGACTGGAATAACAGAGGGGGTTCCTTCCAGAGTCGAAGATGAGGAACTTTCCTTACAGGAGCTTGCTTTAGATTGTCTAATCTTCGGACTAAGAATGAATGAGGGTATTGATCTTGGTGAAATAGGTGCACGTTTTCCGGATTTCATTTTCTCGCGCGCCGAGTCATTTCTTCAAGGACTCGTGTCAGATGGATTAGCCTCCCTGCAAGGGCGTTGCTATTCTTTAACTCTTGATGGCCGTCTTGTTGTAGACCGGATAGGTAGCGAGTTGATGGAAACGCAGGTATATGGCCCTTAGGTTAATACCTCTAATAATTTTCCCTGACCCACTCTATTCCTTCATCTAGAGTCTCGAATCCTCCGTCGATTTGAGCTTCATAGGCGGACGCTAAAAGCTTGCCTAAATCTGGGCCCTCCTCGTATCCCATGCCTAGCAAATGACGACCCAAGAGCAAAGGCTTTGGTGCACTGTCTTTAACTGCTAGTTTTTCCGCTCGCTGTAGCAACCATTGCCCTTCTGGAATGGGAACTTTCCAAGGTAGTGGTGGGCGTCCACCTTTGTCGGCGGTCGAGACTCGTACAAGTCTATCTATACGTTTGACCCTCTGTGCTAGGCGACGAATAGCCGAGTCTCCTGCTCCGTTATGATGAAATTCGAGTGGGGTCATGTGATCCTTTACCAAAGGCAAGACCTCGTCCGTTAGTTGCTTATGATCGGTCAGACGGCTAATGAAATTCCGAGCAACCTCAACGCCAGCCTTGGCGTGTCCCGGGGAGCGAATCCTTCCATCCTTTATGATGGTGGTGGAGGGTTTTCCAAGATCGTGGCATAATACCGCAAGTCCAACTACTAGGTCTTCCCACTCATTTCCAGTACGGTGTTTGGCGAATGCATTCAAACAATGTAGTGTGTGTGTCCAAACATTTCCTTCCGGATGCCATTGTGGGTCTTGATTGCACGAGTCTAGAGCTTCAAGCTCAGGGTAGTACTGTAGCCACCCGCAGTCTCGCAAAAACCCAAGTCCTCTGTGGAAGTCCATTCCTCTAAGTAGGAGCTTTTTCCATTCTTGAAATACTCGTTCTTGCGTTAGGTCCCTATGACTTAAAGATCGGCATAACTGGATCGTCTCCGGATGGACATCGAATCCTAACCTTGCTGAGAATTGCATGGCTCTCAAGACACGCAATGGGTCTTCTTTGAAGCGTTCAGTAGTGTGCCTTAGAATTCCCGCTCGGAGATCCAAAACTCCTGCAAATGGATCTTCAATAAGACCCTCAGGTAGTTTTGCATATATTGCATTGACTGTGAAGTCTCGACGGGCAGCAGCTTGTTCAACCGTCATGTCTGGATCCCCTTCGACCTCGAAGTCAGTGTGCTTTACGCCGGTCTTTCGTTCACGTCTTGGAATAGCAATATCGATATTGTGGTCTCGCAGGCCAATGATCTGAAAAGCTTTACCGTAGAGGTCGCATCGAAAATTCGTTCTCAAAATATTGTGGAGCTCATCGGGTTGTATTCCGAAGACCTCAATATCTAAGTCGGTGTTTTGCTGTTTAGGATCAAGAAGGGCGTCGCGTACCCAACCTCCAACTATGTAGGCACTCCCACCATGTGAAGTAACCAGTTCGGCAATTTTTTGTGCGGGCTCAGCCGCAGCCCCGTGGATAGGGATTACGGGCAAACTTCAGGCCTCCTCGAAAAAATAATCCTCCAGCATTAGGCAAAGCGCATGATATATGGGCAGATGGAGTTCCTGTATTTCCCAGACAATTTTGGCAGGTGCGCAGATGCAAGTCTCCGTAAGTGCAAGGAGTTGACCGCCTGACTCACCGGTCAGTCCTATTACTGACATGTCCATAGATTTCGCCGTGCGTGCTGCATGGAGTATGTTTTCAGAGTTTCCGGAGGTGCTTATTGCAAGTAAAGTATCCCCAGATTGTCCGAGCGAAAATGTTAGCTGGGCAAAGTTATATTTGCCGTCACAGTCGTTAGCGAAAGCGCTATTGAAGGCGTTGAAACCAGTTAGTGGAATGACTGGAAGTCCTGTTTGTAGGTTGGATGCAAGCTCTTTGCCGAGTTTTTCTTGCCACTCAGGATTCAGTTGACGGTCTGAGTCAAATCCCTTCAGAAGCTCTCCTGCAATGTGATCTGCATCTGCGGCACTGCCGCCATTACCGCAAATCAGTAATCTGCCCCCTTCTGCGAATGTATTGCGGATAATCTCGTAGGCGTGTCCAATTTCATTCGCACATTTTTCAAGCAGAGGATGGCGTGTGATGCAGGCGTTTAGGCGTTTATGACGCATGGTAGGCTTGTCGGCTTATTTGTTGTGACGATAGACCAAAAGCTTGTTTAAAAAAATTGCCATGAAAATCGAAAGACGCATAAAGCTTCCGCTCCATTCTTTTCCCAAGCGGAAATTCTACCGAACAATCCAGCATATGAGTTCCTCAGAACCAGAACTAGATTTGGCCGCAGTCAATGCCGAGCTTGAAGATCTAACTGCCCAAGATCGAATTGCTTGGGCTGTTAACCGCTTCAAGGAGGGATTAGTGATGTCTAGTAGTTTTGGTCTTCAAAGTGCAGTTCTTCTACACTTGGCCAATAAGGCACTGCCGGGAATACCAGTGGTCTTTATCGATACTGGTTACCTCTTCAAGGAAACATATAACTACGCTGAGCGGTTGGAAAACTTGTTGGGCTTGAATCTTAAGATCTATACATCACCAATCACACCTGCAAGACACGAGGCTTTGCGCGGTCAACTTTGGAAACAGGGACACAAGAGTCTTGAGGAGTACGGACTGGTTCGCAAAGTCGAGCCAATGGACAGAGCGATCAAGGAGCTCGGAGCAAAGCTTTGGCTGACTGGGCTTCGTCGCCAGCAGTCCTCCACTCGTAATGAACTCTCTGTTTTCGAGCGGCAGAAAAACATGCTGAAGCTCCATCCCATCGTAGATTGGAAAGATCAAGATGTTGACATGCATTTGATTGCAAACGACCTTCCTCGACATCCATTGGAGAAAAAAGGATATGTCACGGTAGGTGATACTCACAGCACTTACATCCCTAACCCTGGCGAAAGTCGTGAGAGTGCAAGGCCCAAGGACAGTTATGAATGTGGCCTTCATTTAAATGACAGGGATAATGCGCAAGTGCCTAGCGAAGATTTTGATATTTAATATTAATCCATAGCAAAATAAATGATCACACCCGAAACACGTTCACAGATTGAGGAAATCGCCAAGAGGGCGGGCTACCTTTGGAGGTATCTTTGACGTCGAGGGGAAGCTTAAGCAAATCGAAGAATTGGAAACCAAGATGTCGGAACCTGGGTTCTGGGACGATCAAGACTCAGCTCGGGGCGTGATGTCAGAGGCTGCTGATTTGAAGCGCATCACTGGTAAGCTTCGTGATTTTCAAGGAAAAGTTGATGATCTTCAGGTTCTTGCAGAGCTTTACGAGGAGTCTGACGAGGATTCAGACATCCTAGCAGAGTTAGACCAGACCTCCGCTGCAATGGCCAAAGAAGTGGACGTTTTGGAGATAGAATCTTTCCTTAGCGGTAAATTTGATCGTAACGCCGCTATCATGAGTATCAACGCTGGGGCTGGGGGCACAGAGTCCTGTGATTGGGCTGGGATGCTTCTTCGTCAATATACCCGTTGGGCTGAGCGCAATGAATTCAAGGTTGAAACTCAAGAGTATCATGCTGGTGAAGAAGCTGGAATTAGTAGTGTCACCTTCCGTATCGAAGGCATAAACGCCTATGGATATGCCAAGGCTGAGCGAGGAGTTCACCGCCTCGTTAGAATCAGTCCTTTCGATTCAAACAATCGCCGTCATACCTCATTTTGCTCTGTAGACGTGATTGCAGAGCTTGAGGAGGACGACGATATTGATCTCGACGAGAAAGATTTACGCGTCGACACGTACCGCGCCAGCGGGAAGGGAGGTCAGCATGTAAACAAGACTGATTCTGCCGTTCGCCTAACTCACCTTCCGACTGGTATTGTAGTTACCTGTCAAAACGAGCGCTCACAGCACAAGAACAAGACAGCTGCAATGAAAACTCTTAAGTCTCGTCTTTTTGAGCACGAGCAAGATCAGAAACGTGCCGCTATGGAGAAGTTTTATGGGGAGAAGGGAGAAATTGGTTGGGGTAACCAAATCCGAAGTTATGTCTTTCAGCCTTACCAGATGGTCAAGGATCTGCGTACTGGTGTCGAAACCTCAAACGTCGACGCTGTCATGGATGGTGAAATTGATGACTTTATCCATGGTTGGCTCAGAGCAGGATGTCCTACTCAGCGAAATAAGGATATTCAGCTGGATGATTAGGTTGATTTCGTGAACCCTCTGGTTTCGGGAGTATGACTTCTGCATTACAGACAGAAGGTCTAGCACATGAGACGCTTGTGGATGCCTTCTCTAAGCAGTCCCTGTTCGCTGAGAAAAGTTGGCGACTTTCTCCGAAAGCTTACCCTTTGACTTCTAAGCAGGTTCGAGAAATTGAGTCTATTGGTCGAGCATGTCTGGAATTCCTTCGTGCAAAGGAAATTCTCTACAAAAAATCAACTTCGAATGAAAACCTTCTTCGGAATGAGAAATTAGAGGCGCCCTGGGTTGCTGAATATTTCGAGCGCGGTAAGCCAACCGAATTAGTAGAACATGGGTTGAGCAATTCGGTCTCGGGTCAGATCCCCTTTATTCTGAGGCCAGACCTCCTAATCACGGAGGACGGTTTTGCTCTTACGGAATTGGATTCTGTTCCCGGTGGAGTCGGTTTAACTGCATTTCTTAACCGTCTTTTTGAAGGTGGTCCTGGGGATGTGATCGGCGCAGGAGACAAGATGCTAAAGTGCTTCTACAAAGCTTTAGCGGCGAAGTGTCCTGAGCTCGATTTACCTTTCATCGCAATTCTTGTTAGTCAAGAAGCTGCTACTTATCGGCCTGAGATGGAGTGGTTGGCCATGCAATTGCAGCGCGAGGGACGAAGAGTTTTTGTCTTTTCTCCAGAGGAAGTTATGCCATTGGGTAATTCACTTTGCGTAGATATCGAAGGTAATCCCCAGAAGATTGATATCATTTATCGTTTTTTCGAACTGTTTGACCTGCCAAACATTCCCGTCTCCAAATATTTTTTTAAAGCAGTAGAAGGGGGGAGCGTGAAGCTGACTCCACCAATGCGGCATTTCCAAGAAGAAAAATTATCGCTTGGGCTCTTTCATCACCAGCGTTTAGACGTCTATTGGAAAGAAAAGATGGGTCGTGCTCAAAAGACGTTCAAGAGAGCGGTTCCTAGAACTTGGATTGTTGATGAGCAGAATTTACCACCCGGTGCTGTATTGGATGCACCTTGGGTTGGAGGTCGTCCGATCAATGACTGGCGTCAACTCGTAAACGCTTCCCAGAAAGAGCGGAACCTCATCCTGAAAATTAGTGGCTTTCACGAAACTGCTTGGGGTGCTCGAAGCGTCATACTTGGTAGTGACAGTTCTCGAATCCAATGGGGCCAGGCTTTGCATCAGGCTTTACGTATGTCAGATGAACGTCTGCATATTATTCAAGAATACCGAAAGCCCGCACGTATCCAGCATCCAATCTTCAATGAAGATGGTAGCTTGGGTAGTCTTCAAGGGCGTGTCAGGTTGTGCCCGTATTTTATGATAGAGGGTAACAGCATCGAACTCACTGGAATTCTTGCTACAGTCTGTCCCGCTGATAAGAAAATTATCCACGGGATGTCAGATGCGATTCTTTTGCCCTGTAGCAGGGTGGACTAAGGTTTAGTTTCGCAGGAAGCTGAATCTTGCTGGGTCTAGAAATTGCTTAAGCATTTTTTCTGGGTCCAGAAAAGAGACAGTGTCTTGCTTGCTGTTAGCGATAGTTTGGTAAATACTCTCCAGCCTTTTGGCATAGATAGGGAGATTGTAATTCTCGGTTACATGATTCGCTTGTTTTTCTATAATCGCTGGCGACTTAGGAAGTTTTGGCAGAGCCTCTGGACTTTTACTGGCTTTGCGGATAATTTGTAATTGGTCATGCTCGTCAAGACGCCCAAAATCAAGTTTTCCTTCAATTAGAATGCTATCTAAGGCAGTTTCAGTTGCTCCATCTGGAAGATTTTTTCCATATTGTTTGAAATAGGCATCTAGCGCAGCTGTTAATTTCTTGCCTAAAGCATTTTGATCGATCCAACTGGCGGGTACCTCAAGGCGGTTGTAAAGGTGTTCAAGATGGATTCCATTCTGGACAAAATCTCCTGTGATTTCATGGAGATTTCTTCCCACAAGGGGCTTTTGCATTGCCCATGGTTCGAGGAAAGCTAGGCCAAATCCCTCGGCAAGACTTGTTGTAATTAGTGTATCTGCTGCTGCTACAAGTTGGGGGAAGGATATCCCGAGTCGATCATTGATACCCAGTTCAAGAGGTATATCTAGCTCACTAGCTAAAGTTTGCCATTGTCGGTAGATCGGAAGAAATTGAGGGTTTGTTGGTCCAAGACTGCTAGCGAAAAAGTGACCTTTAGGAGCAATACTTGCCCACAAGGCGAGTTCGCCTAAATTTTTTCTTCGGACGGCACGAACTGGGTATAGGAAGAGGTGATCTGTGACAATGCCCAGATCTGGTTTTGATTTGGGAAGTTCGGGCGAATAAACAGGATTGGGAAGGCTGTGTAGGTTGGTGTTGGGGACGCCAATGTTTTTAAGAAATTGAAAGTCACGATGGTTGAGTGCAGCATAATGGATGTGGGGGGAAATAGGGTAAAGTTTGCCTATGCCTTCCTCTCCTTTTTGCAGTAATTGGTGATTTGTAGGGCGACCATCTTCAGCGAAATCATGTATATGTAGCAGGATACCAGTACCCTCGGCAGCCAATCTATTCACTGTTGCACATAAAGAGGGGTGTTTTCCCAATGAATGGTTGTGGATATGCCATACGTCAGGTTGCCCTCCAAGAGCTTGCTTTGCAGCATTCGTAAGGTTGTCAACAAGGGTTGAGGAGTTTAGCAGCGAAGATCCCGTCGTGTAGTCAATCCCTTCCACAAGAACTTGCGCCCCTGTCCCCCCTATTGTGATTGTTTGAATATACGGGGCTTTTTCAGCTAAAGCACGCCCTGCGTTTTCAACAACCCGTGTCACCCCGCCAGGTTTGTAGTGGTAGTGGAGTGTGGCTACTCGCAAAGTTAAATGCTCTTTTAAAAGATGGAGTGAGTTAGGGTCCTGTCCGCAAAACGGTTACTAGGTGAACGGGCCTAGTCGACACCAGAAAGGCTTTTCCTACGTTCAAGGTATTCAGGTATTGAAACCATTGGCGGGCGTTCTTCTTCCTCTTTCTCAAAGGTGACCTGTTCATATCTGTTTTCTTGAGCCTGAAATTGTCTGTAAATGGTTTCCAGTTCAGGTATTTTGTCTGCTAGGTTGTACTTCTGCAGTCTACCAAGAAAACTCTGAAGTATGCCGAAGGACATTTTGCCCAACGCAAGCGTAGTCTGATTGCGGTGTATGCGTTGGTCGAGATCGGTCTGTGCGAAGGCTTCGAGGCCCCATTCGTGGTAGACATCCAGAATGTGAGATGTCTCCACTCCATAGCCGATGGGAAATGGAATGCTCTCTAAGACGTTGCGGCGGACTGCATATTCACCTGATAGAGGTTGGATTAGAGCGGTAAGCTCGGGGAAGAAAAGTGAAAAAAGTGGCCGCACTAGAATCTCTGTAACTCGGCCGCCTCCACTGGGTCGGATACCAGTAGAGAAGGCAAGTGGTCGGTCGTAGAAGGCTTTTACGTAGTGGACTTCTTGCCGATGAATTAATGGTGCTACGAGTCCATACACAAAACGGGGATGAATGTTTTTGATGTCCGCATCTACGTAGCAGATAATGTCACCTCGTAGCTGGTGGATGGCTTTCCACAGATTTTCACCTTTGCCTCGCTTATCGCCTACGCTTGGGAGAATATCTGAAGCAAGGTATACGTCTGCCCCGTAAGAGGCAGCAACTTCTCTAGTGCGGTCGGTGGAACCAGAGTCAATAACTGCGAATTCATCAATCAGGGGATAGCGCTCCATTAGCTCTGACCGAAAAATGACGATCTCTTTTCCAATGGTCTTCTCTTCATTCAGTGTAGGAATACACAATGAGATCGATAATCCCTGTTTTTCCTTTAGTTCTACAAGTTTCAGGAGATCCCAGAACTCGCCGTGGTGAAATGTGTTGGTTTCAAGCCAATTTTCAATTTTCTTCATCGCATACTCCTTGGTCGATGGCTTCGAGTAGGGCAATAACTTGTGCCAGCCCCGAGTAGATAGGTTCGATTTGCACGGATTCGTCAGGTTCTTGTAGATTGTCAGCCTTAGTCAGCCCTAGCGTAACGGCTGGAATGCCTTGGTCTGCAAGCGCGCTGAGGTCTCCACTGCTGGGCTGTGCCTTGGGATTTACCTCAAGCGATTCTAAGATTTCACGCAAGGTCTTGACCATTGGATGACTGTAGTTGAGACCACCCGGGTTTCGTCTGGCCACAATTTTCAGTTCTACATCTGCACCAGTACTAGTGTGGACTTCATCTACGATTTCATCAATGGCATCTTTAATTGCTTCTACTTGGGCGTTATCCTCACTGGTTGCCTCAAAGCGAAGCACTCCGCTTTTGGCTACTCTGTTGAAAGTGGCACCAGTTCGAAGCGAGCCCAAAATTATGGAAGTGCGGGGGATACGTGGAATTGGTATCCCCTGTATTCGGTGGGCTATTTCTGAAAGATGTCCCACAGCACCAAGCGCTCCGAAATCAGAGAGGTCGTACCCCTCGGGAAGTTCGAGCTCTATGGCTCCTCGGAGTGTGCCCAGCGAGTTGTAGCTCAAACGTCCCAGCCTTTCTCCTTCGAGACACAGCGCAGCGCGCAGGGGACGAGGTTGGTTGTCCAAGAAGAAGCGAAGACCTTCAAGGTCTCCTTGTCCTAAGCTCTTGGATACGCCCAGCAAGAGGAGGTCGTCGTCAAACTTGAGGTCAAGGCGGTCGAGAATCGGTGGGAGACTGGCCATAGCAGCAAGACCTAAACTGTTGTCTGCGATACCCGGACCAATAATCCGGTTTTCTGTAACGAACATTGCGTGATCGCTAGCAGCGTCGAATGGAGTATCAGCATGGGCTACAACAAGGATAGTATGATCGCCCTTTTGCCCAGGTAGAATCCCCATTGCATTACCGGCTTCGTCAATGGAAATATTTTGTAGTCCTTCTTCGGTAAAGCGGTTTGCGAGAAATTGAATCCGGTCTTCTTCGGCAAAGGTTGGAGCTGGGATTTCTCCAAGCATGACTGCATTTGCCAAAAGAATCTCCTTGGACTCTTTCAGCTGTTCGATACGAGGATTTATCCCTTCGATGGGATTTATTGACTTTGGGGCATTGTCGTTAGCGGCCATACAAAACTCATGCTACTGAGTCATACAGATGTGAAGTCTTTAATGATTGTTGACGAAGTTTGGGATCAAGAATGAGACTTGCATTCAGTTGCTTAGAATATTTTCTTATACCATAACGACCTAACCTTATATGTCCGAAGCTGATTATTACCAAGAGGAAGAACATGCTACTTCCTCCTCACTTCCACAACCTCGTGGGCGGTTCGACAAGTGGATGGCCATTTGCTGGGGTATCAGTCTTGCGACCCTCGGTTTGATAGTCGCTCTGGCCACAGTCATAGTTCTTTTTGTGTCGGAACCTGAAGAGGAGTCCGTTGGCTTTGAGTTGGCTGTTGAAACAATAGAACAGAAGGAAGTCGAGCAGAAGCAGGTACGGCAGAAGCAACTTGAGCAAAGTGCTTCCTCTGCCTCTCAGCGGAACCCTATCGCGACTACACTTAGCCTTAACAATATGGAAGTTGAGGCGCTAGATTTCACCGTTGGTATGGATAAGGGAGTTGCAGATATCGGGAATGTAGGAGCTGCAATGGGCAATCTCGATTTGGGGCTAGACATGGGCGCGATGAAGATGGTCGGTTTCCTAGGTACCAAGGCTAAGGGTAACCGATTTGTTTTCATTATCGACTACTCTGCATCTATGAAGGCTGATCAACTCAAGGTGATGAAGCAGGAACTAACCAAAACCTTGAGTACCTTTACGGGGTCAGTACAAGTCTCCCTAATCTTCTTTTCTGGCCCAGCATTTTTAGCAGGAGAAGACCCAAAAAAAGCTGCTGAAAATTGGGAAAGTCCAGGAAGAGATGCTCACAACTTTTTACCTAAAAAAGGCTGGAAACCTCCTGTGCCAAAATGGATAGCTTGTACTTCAGCGACAAAAGCTAAGTTAACTAAACATATTTATGATACACCCGTATCTTTTGGAACTGATTGGCGGAACCCATTCCGAATGGCTTACTCAATGAACCCTCGCCCCCAAGTCATTTTTTTCATGACCGATGGCTCAACAAGGAATCCAGAAGAGACTGTAGCTATGGTTAAGAAGAATCGTGCAATACAGGTTAATCCTATCGCATTTGGAATTCCCAATGATAAGGCAGAAGCGCCAATGAAAGAGATGGCAAAAGCCACGAGTGGTACTTTCAAGTCCTACTCAAAAGCCGAAATCGGAAAAATGGCGGCCAAGATCAACTAGCAAATGGTCTCTTTATAATCCGGGAACACTCACCCAACTGCGCTGCTCCCAAGATTTGATACCCAGTTCTGCTAGCTGAACCCCTTTAGCTCCTTCACGGAGAGTCCAGCGGAAAGGCTCGTCAAGCACTACGTGTTTTAAGAATAATTCCCATTGCACCTTGAAGGCGTTATCGAACTTTTCCTCTTTTGCGACTTCAGACCAGCCTTGGTAGAAGTCGATTGGCTGCGGGATGTCCGGGTTCCAGACTGGCTTTGGTGTGTCTTCGTAAGCTTGGGCACGGCACTCTCTTAGTCCGACCATGGCAGAGCCTTTAGTGCCATCTACCATCAGTGTAAGTAGATCATCTCTGCGCACTCGCGTGCACCAAGATGAATTTATGTTTGCTATAATTCCGCCCTCTAGCTCAAAGGTTGCGTAAGCTGCATCGTCTGCTGTGCACTTGTATGGAAGGTCTTGTTCGTCGATCCGCTCTGGTATATGCGTAGTGCCAATGCAGGAGAGTGACTTTACCTTACCAAATACGTTGTCGAGAACATATCTCCAATGGCAGAGCATGTCTACGATGATACCCCCATCATCTTCCTTACGGTAATTCCAAGAAGGACGCTGGGCAGGGATGGTGTGCCCCTCGAAAACCCAATATCCAAACTCACCTCGAACGGAGAGGATACGTCCAAAAAAGCCGTCTTCGATCAGTCTCTGTAATTTGAGAATACCTGGAAGCCAAAGCTTGTCTTGGACAACACCGTTTTTGACCCCCGCCTGTTCACATGTCTCAGCTAGGCCAATTGCAGTTGCTGTATCCGTTGCGGTAGGTTTTTCACAATATATATGTTTTCCTGCAGCAGCAGCTTTGCGAACAGCATCAGCTCTGCGTCCAGTAGTCTGGGCATCGAAATAAACACTGTATCGTTCGTCGGCGAGAATACTATCTAGATCTGAAGACCAATTTTTAACCCCCGACTTCTCTGCAAGAGCAGCTAGCTTTTCGGGATTCCGACCGACAAGCACTGGATCCGGTAGGATTCGAGCACCGTCACTAGTGAGTACCCCGCCTTGTTGAATTATCGGTACAATGGAACGTAGCAGGTGCTGATTCATGCCCATGCGTCCGGTTACCCCGTTTAGGATTATACCAACTTTGTGAATTTTTGGTTCGCTCATAAAATTATTTTAAGATTTCAGGTGTGGAGACGATAGGCCTCAACAATTTTTTGGAGAAATATTTCTTGGTCCATAGACCAGTAATGATTTGAGAAAATTTCTACCTCGGTGAAGCCATTAAAGCCCGCCTCTTTAACTTGACTGCTGATGCCTTTGATGTCGATGCATCCTTCGCCCATAAGGCCTCGATCGTTGAGCATATCCTGCGTTGGGGTTTTCCAGTCGCAGACGTGGTAGGAGAAGATATTATCTGCACTCCCACAGCGAACAATTTCATGTTTCAAGTCAGGATCCCACCAAGTGTGGTAGACATCAATAGTGACTCCGAGGTTGGGTGAGTCGAGAAGTTCGCAGATATCGTTTGCCTGACCAAGGCTTGTAATCGCAGAGCGGTTGTCTGCGTACATTGGGTGAAGTGGCTCGATGCCTAATCGGATTCCCAGTGCCTCAGCTTTTGGAAGAATGGCTTCAATCCCTTTTGCTATTTGGTTGCGGGAGACTTGCAGGGATTGTCCTGGTATTGCTCCACAGACCAGTACGATCAGTGGTGCACCTAATTCTGCGGCCTGATCAAGAAGTGCTAAATTGTCATCTATTGACTTTTTCCGATCGGCTTCAGTTTCTGCGGGAAAGAATCCTCCACGTACAAGTGAGACAATCTCAAGACCTGCCTCTCTAATCTGCCGTCCTGCTGATGTAGACTTTCTGCCATTTAGTGCATCAGTCCAAACGCTGATCCCTTCGACTCCAGCTGATGGGTAATGTTCAAGGGCTTCTTCTAGCGACCAGGGCTTAGTGGTTATGGTGTGAACACAAAGTGGCATTTTAACTCTAAATCTGGATGTGAATTCGACTGCTAAGGTCAATCCTGACTGGCCCAATTTTTGTGACACTCATAGCTGTTTAATCTGGCTTTCATGATGCAAATTTGGAATTAGTCCAACGATATGAGCATGTGGGGAGATTATGTAGTTCGTGCAAAAGTTCCGTTAGCCCCTTTCACAACATGGAAAGTTGGTGGTTCTGCCCGTTGGTATGCTGAACCTGATCCTTACGAACTACCAGGTCTTCTAGCGAAAGCATTTGCTCAAGGCATTCCAGTTTACTACCTTGGACGAGGCTCAAATCTACTCGTAGATGACGACGGCATAGACGGGCTTGTTGTACACTGCTGGAAATCTATGTGTTCTATCCGTCGTTTGGCGGAGAACTGTGTTGAGGCTGAGGCTGGTGTCCCGCTTCCAAAGTTGTCGAGGTTCGTGGCTGATCTGGGCTGTTCTGGTTACGAGTTTCTAATAGGAATACCTGGGACTGTTGGTGGCGGGGTAGTTATCAATGCTGGACTGCGTTCGCCTCTTCGACGTGAAATTTCTGACGTAATACTTGAGGCGGATATAGTCGAGCCAGATGGAAGTCTTCGCACCTTATCTAAGGAAGAAATCGGACTTCGGTATCGGCACAGCTCAATAATTAATACCGGTAGCTTTATTCTGCGTGCTCGTTTCACTTTGGATGATTTTGAGAGCGGAGCAGAACACATTCGTCGCCGCACAGCTCACCATTTGCAAGAAAGGCGTCAGAAGCAACCACTCAACCGTTCAACGGCTGGGAGTACTTTCAAACAAGTCCGAGCAGGGCCAGCCACTGGTTGGTATATAGAGAAGTCGGGACTCAAGGGATGCCGGGTCGGTGGAGCAGTTGTTAGCCAAAAACATGCTAACTGGATTGAAACGAGTCCAGGTGCAACTGCTGCTGATGTCCGAAATCTAATTGCAACTGTGGAGGCTGAGGTATTTTCTAGATTTGGAGTTCGTTTGGTGCGAGAGGTAGGTTATCTTCCGCAAGATTTGGTTTTTCGGGCTTGATCCCTGAGCTACCTTTCCAAAATTGACGCTGATCATGATAAAAGACTTTCTAAGCAAGGTACGTATCCGCCGTAAGGTGATCGACTCCCATGCCGTGATGGTTGCCTTTCCTCGATGCGGGTTATCTCGTTTACGTGATCTTCTTTGGAATTTCATGACTCTTCATTATGGTATCAAGGGTGGTCGTACTGGAGATTTTTTCCAGCTCTGGAAACAGGACAAGTCGCGAGTGCCAAGGCTATTTGTGACCAACGACGACAACCCTCACACTTGCTTCCCGGACGAGATTCGAGATGAGAAGACAATATTTGATGGCAAGAAAGTCGTTTTCCTTTCGCGCGATCCTCGCAATGTTATTGCCTCACTTTATTACAGGCGTAGCCGGAGGGGTTACATTGATAGCAACTACTATTGGGGCACCCTCACAGACTTTATTCGAGAAGGAGAGGGCGGTTTTGAAACTTTGCTTACCTACTATGCAAGTTGGACATCTCCAGAACGAGTTAAGGTACATCATCTCTGCTATGAGGACTTGCATTCAAATCCTAGCAAGGAACTTAGGCGAGTGATTGAATTTTTAGGAATTAAAAAGGTGGACCCTGACCACTACGAGCGGGCAGTTAAACAAACTCCAGCCTTTGGCGATAAGAATACTGAGTATGAATCCATCCCGAGGAATTCCGCATATCTAAAGCCTGAACTTCCGATAAATGAGGATTCTGATGGAGTCACTGAGAGCGAGGCGGAGTTAAAAGAGCCTTATTTACGTGAATTCGAGGAAGAAGATCTTCACTGGCTTCGGGCACAAATGGATGCTTTTCTACCAGTTGAATTCCCCTTTTACCGGGAAGATATTAACTAGAGGTACTACGACTCTTTTGAAACCTAATTTGGGATTCCTGCTGCGCTAAAGATTTATGACACAAGCTAGGGCTTGCGTTCTCTCAGATTGCTCTACATTGTGGTCCTATTGTTCTTTTTAGTTATTCGCCTGTAAAGCATCTGTAGACTTCTGGGGATTCGACAGCCTCAGGGACCAACCGTGACTTTGGAGAGTCACAACGGTGGTTCAGTTCCGACAACTCGGAACGGATGTGCGGTTCGTGGCGTGAACCGAAATAATCCACTCTCCGCGTGCTGCACAGATAGATGCCGCCTCTTAGGAGGACGGCATTTTTTTATGTCACGGGGTGCGGTGGTTTCAACCTCACAACAAGGAGAAATCAACCATGTATAAATCCCTCGAATATAACACTGAGTTAGCTATCCGTATTGATCCTCAAAATCCGGATCATCACATATACAACAACAACGGCACTTTATGGGTTCACTACACTATTTACCCTACCCCAGTGACGGCGGAGCGTATCAGGAGATCCCTGCACACAAAGGACATTTTGGAGGCTCGCCGTCGTCGAGATGCTATTTTTAACGATATCCGTCTCGCTGCGTAGTCAGCAATTAACTAAATTGCGATTAGGCTACATATCTTAAGTCAATTTGAATGGTGCTTAGGGGCGTAGCGGTTCGTGTAAGTAGTTGAGCAGTTGTGTGGCTGTGACGGCAATATGTCCACGGTTTCGAGCAAGGTGATCAGCGGTCTGTCCATGCCATACGGCTGCCAACTTCGCTGCTTCGAATGTGTTATGTCCTTGAGCCAGTAAACCTCCGACAAGCCCCGTCAAGATGTCCCCACTGCCTCCTCTAGAAAGTACTGGCCCACCAAATGTAGATAAGTCAATTCTTTGCCCATCTGTGATGCAAGTGAGTGGTCCTTTGAGCAGAATTGCATTTTCAAAGCCATTAGCACTCCTCAAGGCAGCAGCATGAGAACGCGCAGATTCTGGAGTTACATCTTCCGAATTGCTTCCAATTAAGCGAGCCATCTCTCCTACATGTGGTGTCAAGACTGCTGGTCCTTGAATTGAACCGACCACCTCAGATCGGAGTGCGTCGGCATCGACTACTACTGGAAGGGATGATTTCTTGAGAACAACTTGTAGGAGAGCTTGGGTCTCTCGTTCCTCTCCCAGACCTGGGCCAATAGCTAAAGCAGAAGCTTTTCCTGCATGCTTTTGCATTAGGTACTGACCTTCGAGCGAAAGGTTTCCATCTGGGGTCTCTGGCCATGGAATCCACATCGCCTCTGGAGCAGCTGCAGCAAGTTGTGCGGCCGTTGATTCAGGTGCAAAGGCCGTAACTAATCCTACACCTGACTTTAACGCGGCTCTAACTGACATTAGAAGTGCTCCTGGCATTGAGCGGCTTCCAGCAAGGATGAAGAGGTGTCCGTAAGTTCGTTTATCCGAGTTTGAATTTCTTAGTCCACGAAGTGGCGATATTGCAGATTCAAGTAAGATTTGTTCTTTGGCATAAGTCTCGAGATTGGTTTCGTCAAAGAAACCTATGTCAATGTAGCGAATTCTCCCTGTCCAATCCAAGGAATCTGGCATGAATAGCGGCTTTTTTGCAATTCCTGTGGAGTATGTAAAGTTGGCGCGTAAAGGTTCCTTTTCACGTTGGTCGCCAAGACCGCTAGGAAGATCAATGGCTACTCGGAAATCTATTAGGCTGGAACTGTTTATGTATGGTATAAGTCGGTCAAGTGGGGTTCTGTATGGAGGCTTGAATTGCATTCCCAAAAGGCCATCTAGGGAAATATCAAAATGAGATTCAGGGAGAGTACCCGAATCGAGAATCGTGCAGTTGTTCTCTTGTGCTAAGGCTTCAAAGGCTCTTAGCGTGTTGGGTCTGAGTTGTTCGGGGGGACTAACTGGCAGTACAGTGATATGACCTCTGGGTCGTGCCTTCAGAAGCTGATGCGCTGCTAGGAGAGCATCACCTCCATTGTGACCTTTTCCTGCGAGAACTAGGATTGAAGGGTCGCGCGGGAAAGGTCGAAGCTCGTTGAAATCGAGTAGGATCTGATGGGCCAGTTTCTGACCGACTAGATTCATGGCTTCCCATTCTTTTTCAGGGTCAGCGGCAAGTAGCGAATGTTCGAGATTTAAAGACTCTGCGCAGGTGAGGATCGGATGGTGCATAACCCTAGTCAGTGATGAGAGCAATTGCCATGGCTGTTTCAACCGTATGGCTAATACTAATACGAACTACTCGTCCTCCTATTTCTTCAAGCATTTTGAGGGCCCTGCCGTGAAGTTGCACTAGGGGTTCCCGTCTTTCACCATGTGATATCGTCGCTGACTTCCAGCCAAAGTGTTCTCCTATACCCGTAGTGAATGCCTTGGATATGGCTTCCTTCGCCGCAAACCTTGCTGCAAGGGAAGGGTAGGGGGCTGCTTGATTTAGACAGTATTCCTGTTCTTCCTCTGAATAGATTTTGTCTAGAAAATGCTGCCCATGCCGTTCATGGGAGTCTCGAATTCTAGATACCTCAACAATATCACAGCCTACACCTAAAACCTTACCGGGTGTTGATGATATAATCGAGGAGATCACTGGCTGACTTTTGTTTGTTTTAACAAGTTGCTCATGGTCTTAACCGCCTCCTCAATTCCGCTGAATATGGCTCTACTCATTATGCTATGGCCAATGTTGAGTTCATGCAGATGGGGTATTGTGTGAATTTGATTAATATTTACGTAGTTAATTCCATGTCCTGCATTTACTATGAGCCCCAGCTCTTTGCCCAAACGGGCACCCTCTTGGAGTTTCTTTAACTCAACTCTCATGATGTCTGGTTTGTGATATGCATTTGCAAATGCTCCAGTATGCAATTCAATGCAAGGTGCCCCGATTTTTGCAGCGGTCTCAATCTGGTGAGGGTCTGGGTCAATAAATAGACTAGTTTGAATACCTGCAACGTTCATTGCAGAAGTTGTTTCCATTACTCGACTTAGATTTCCAGATGCGTCTAACCCACCTTCAGTCGTAATCTCTTCGCGACTTTCAGGGACAAGACATACGCTATCTGGTTTTACCTCTAGGGCAAACTGAGTCATTCTTGGCGTACATGCTATTTCCAGATTCAGTCGAGTTGAGATTGATTCACGAAGACTATAAATATCATATGCTTGCATATGGCGCGCGTCTTCGCGGAGGTGAGCAGTTATACCATCCGCTCCTGCCTTTTCGCAGAGTTGGGCGAGCTCAATCGGATCAGGTTCGATATCTGGAAAATCATTGGGAGCCAGATGCCTGTAGCGAGCCTGCCGGAGAGTTGCACAGTGGTCAATATTGACGCCGAGTAGCATTTTTGAATTCAAACAGCTGTATGTTTGTTTTTAAATCTAAAGTTCAAGATTGCGAAGGAATCTGGGACGGTGCTGTGGGCAAGCTCCATGTTTGAGGAGAGCCTCTATGTGTTGCGGAGTTCCATAGCCTTTGTGTGAAGCGAATCCGTACTGTGGAAATTCGTTACTAAGCTCAATAAGCATTTTGTCTCGCAGAGTCTTGGCAAGGATAGAAGCCATCGCGATGGCAAGTGATTTTGAATCTCCTTTGACTATGGCTCGGTGGGGGTGGCCAAGTTTTTTCATTGGTTTGCCATCAAGTAGTATTAGGGGACGTAAGACGCTCTCCTTAACTGATGTTTGAAAAAGCGGGAGATCATCAGTAGTGGGCTGAGGTTGGAGTTCTGATGGCAGCTTTTCAATTGCTCGCCTCATGGCTCTTGTTGTGGCCTGATAAACATTATACTGCTCGATCTCCTCGACCTCAGCAGTTTCCGATGCGTAGTTTAGACGATCTTGCTCACGTGCCTTCTCCATCCACCTAAAAAGCTCTAGTCTCCGCTCTTCTGCCAGAAGCTTAGAGTCATTGAACTCCCTAGTGTTTTTGCGATGAGAGGCTAATTTAAAGAAGTCTGAATTTAGTGTCACCGCGGCAACAACCACCGGTCCAGCCAAAGGTCCCCGCCCAGCTTCATCCAATCCAATTACATGGCTGTGTCCCTTGACAGCGTACATGTCATGTTTCCAAAGAAGGCTCAAAATTTGTTATTAGGGCTAAGAGAGAACTTCTTTAGCGGTCTTAAAATGCATCTTTGCATATCGATTCAATGCTTCAGGGCCTTGTTTTGAAATGATTTCCCGAGCAGCTTCCTTGACGGCACCACTGGCGCCCTTCGGGAGTTCTAGACCTGCCTGTTCTGAGAGTTTTTCCATTTGGCGAACATATTCCGCGCGAGCAATTATTGATGCGGCAGCTACGACTGGGTCTTCTTCCGCTTTTGTTCTCATCTTCAGTTCAAAGCCTTTTACCTTAAGTTGCCGTTGCACAAGAGGCTGTTTGCTAAATTGATCTAAAAGACCCCAAGGCACTAGTTTTTCTTCTAGCGCATCAGCGGCAGCTCTTGCATGAAACCAGGCCAGAAGCTTGTTCACATTTCGCCCGAATTTGTTGTAAAGCTCATTATACTTGGGCATTCCTGCCCATGCTGTCTTTATGGTAACACCACTTGTTTTACGAATCTTGCTGGCTAAAACCTTTATGGCACGGTCACTCGTGATGCGCTTACTGTCTTTGATTCCATCGTCCATCCACGATCGTACAGCACCTTCTCCTGCAACAACCGTGCAAGCAATAAGGGGTCCAAAGAAATCACCTTTGCCGCTTTCATCGAGTCCCGCATGAGGCTCAAACCATTCTGGATTATGGAACTCTTCATAACCCATCAGGGGTTCGTATGTGATCTCAGCTTCAAGGACGTCTTGCACGAAGTCCTCTGTTTTTTTACCTTGAATCACTAACTTTCCACTCTTGTAGGCGACTACGTTCACGCTATCCCACTTATATCCGAATCGTGAATGAGCAACTTCGTGTTCAAACCAACCTCGTGCTTGCAGTAGAGCATTCAGTTTATCCATCTGCTCATCCGTAAGCTTGATGGTATATAGCGTTTTTTTCTTTGGACCTTTTTCTGTGGAATTTGCTTTTCTAGCCATGTTGGTTGTTGATGCTGGAAAAGATTTTGAAAAAAACAATCCACAACCAGTTGGAAAGCTTGAGCGGATGGGACGAGCAAAAGGTAAAAAAGTTCCAACAAAACCTACTTTCTTGGTATTATGACCAACGTCGTAGGTTGCCTTGGCGTGAAAAACCTTCTCTTTACGGCACTGTAGTTTCTGAATTTATGCTTCAGCAGACCCGTGTGTCTACTGTTCTTCCATATTTTGAGAGATGGATGAAAGAGTTTCCCGACTTTAAAGTCCTTGCTGGCGCTGATGAGTCAGATGTACTAAAATTATGGGAGGGATTAGGTTACTACTCTAGGGCACGCAATCTCCACAAATTAGCGAAGCAGATAGTAGAGTTGGAATCTATTCCTCAAACACGAGCAGAGTGGTTAGAGTTTCCTGGTGTTGGGCCATACGCATCTGCTGCAATAAGCAGTATTGCGTTTGAAGAACCAGAGGCTGTTGTGGACGGTAACGTAGTGCGAATTTTTGCCCGCCTATTTAAAGATCAGCGAGAATACAAAGGCACTGCCGAGGCGACCAAAAAAATGGCTACGCTAACGCAGTCTTTTCTGAATCTTGATAATCCCGGTGATCACAATCAGGCGCTAATGGAACTAGGAGCTACTGTATGCCTGCCGAAAAAGCCCCTATGTTTAATTTGCCCTGTTAGTGAGTGCTGTTTGGCTCGTTTGTCCGAGCCAGAGGCATATCCAACAATCAAGCGGCGAGTTAAGCGACAAGTCATTGTTTCACGAGTCTTTAGCTTATCGAATCGCAAATTACTCTTGTACAGGCATCCTGAGGATGCCCCGAGGTTGGCTGGGTTGTATGAGCTTCCTAAGTTAGAATCCCTAGTCATTCGAGGAAGACCGAGATTATTGTTTTCAAGAGCCCGGGCTATCAGCAACGAGAAGATTAAAGAGATGATTTACAACACTGATATCGCTGATAACGATTTGCCGTCTGGTCACTCCTGGGTTAATGTTTGTAATATTGACGAAGTTCCTATGTCTGGTCCGCATAGGGCATGGGTTATGGAACTGATAAGCAAACAAGATTGATTAGTTGACTTTTATTACCTTGAAAACAAATTCTTAGCCTAGACCCCGAGCCTTCTGGGCTCTAGCCTCAGCATGCTAATTATATAAGCCTCCACTCAATGCGATTTATAAATTTCTATCGATTGATTACTCTTGGATTCCCATTGATTCTATCGGTTTTGCAACAAGCTTACGCTCAGAATGAAGCAGATGATAGTGAACAGGTGCAGCCTAGGGGGGCAACTATCATTGTATCTGCTGAGGGATCAGTAGGTGTTACCAATATACGTACTGGCCAAGCACTACCTGCTAGCAGAATTGTTGCTGGAACTTCTTTGCCTGATGGACATAGCATTAAAACTGGCGAGGGTGGCAAGGTAGTTTGCTTACTGTCCAACGGTACTATTTTCAATGTGAGTCCCCAGTCAGAAATGGTGATATCCCAGTTTACGCAAGAACCATTCGAGGCCACTGACGATAAGATTTCTGATTTGGAGACCGAGCCAAGTGTCTCGGAGGTCAAGCTGAAGCTTAACTATGGCAATCTTGTCACAGATGTGAAAAAGTTGAACAAAGGCTCTTCATTTAATATCGAATCACCTCTTGGATCTGCTGGTATCCGAGGTACAACCGTAAATACCGTAGCTATACCAGATGGAAACGGTGGTTTTACTGGTAGTTTCGGAGTAACTGGCGGTAGCTTAAGTTTTACTCCCAGCGGTGCTCCCGCAGATGCCCCTGCGACTGAAATAGCTGAAAATCAAGAGGTTAACGGTGAGGTTTCTGAAACTGGTCAGGTTCAGGTAGAAGCACCGTCTGTGATGTCACCTGCTGATCAGCAGCAGCTTAATGCTACAGCTGAGCAAGCTGTAGAGGCTAGTGATGATACTTCCGTTGCTGAGGCTAGTAATGCCGCCGCTGAAACTACACAGCAAGTTCAGTCTGAAGTCGATAACGGTGCCCCTGCGGAACCTGCTGATCCACCAGCCAGCGATCCTGCTGAAGAGCCAGAACCTGCGCCGGAGCCAGAACCCACACCATCTCCTGAGGACGCCACTGATACTCAACCAGCAGCTGAACCAGCAGTTGAGGCTGATAATTCAATAGATCCTAGTTCCATCGACCCCAACGTTCTCAGTCCCGACAGGTAGTCTACACTTTCAGATATTCTACTTATTGGTTTGGATGGCTCTCTCCTTTCTGAATTTAGTGTATAGCCTTGGAACGTCTACCTAATTTTGTCTTCACCGTCACTTTGCTATTCATTGTGGCTGGTTCTTGGTGCTTGGGAGGTACTGCCCTGATGGCTCATTTCTGGATGCCAGCCCTAGGTCTTATCACCCTTCTTGTATTCATTTACATCCTTTTTTTCAGCCGTCGTGCAGGTCGAAAAACTCTATTGGTTCTTGTTTCCTGGGTACTACTAATGTGCTTTTTGGTACTGGGCCTTTTTTTCCCCATCACCAATTTTGTGCAAAATGAATCTGGCGTTGGGGTCTATCAGGTTGTCAATGACCACAAGCTTAAAGACTTCACAACTCAAGGGGATCTTTCTGGCGGTCAGATCTTGCCCCGTTCGTTTGATTTGAGTACCGGGCTTCAACGCGGCGGCATACTCATGGGAGTGCTTTCAATTTGTGCCTTACTGTATTGGACTGCAGGGAGAGAGATGATCCGGAAGTTACTTCTCGTTTTTTTTCTTAATGGATTGATACTCTCTATTCTTGGGATTGCCGTTCAAGTGTCGGGTTCGAGCAAGATGTTATGGTTGTTTGATTCATCGAATACACATTTCTTTTCCACCTTCCACTATCACAACAACTGGGGTGCTTTCTGCATACTAAGTCTTTGTTCTGGCCTTGCCCTCTCCAATTATCATTTGAGACGAAGACATCCAGAAAAGTCTAACAACCCTTGGTTGTTTTTTCTGATTATGTCCATGTTCCTGCTCGCGACTCTGCCGCTGGCTCGAGGACGCGTAAGTATTTGTGCGGGAATAATTATCCTTCTAGCCCTTTTGATCTGGGCTCTTAGGCGTTGGAAAGGTCTTGGTTCTATCTTCAAGAACCTTGGTACAAGTTACCCTAGAAAGATTGGTATTCTAATCGGGGTTTCAGCTTTGATTACGTTTCTCTGGAATATCCTCTGGAAAGACCCTGTGCTTGAGCGCCTTCAGGATACGGAAGTTCAGGTCGCAAGTTTTCTTAACGACAATGGAAACTACAGAACTTGGGGTTGGCAGCACACACCTCGCATGGCGCTAGATCGTCCATACTGGGGCTGGGGATTGGGGTCTTACAAGTGGGTTTTTAACCAAGAGTATGCCGGGTCAGAATTTCAAAAGTATTCCAAAAAACCGCCCTTGCATTTGGGCTTTGCTGAATATTTGGAGAGTGACAAGCCAAGGACTCACGAATTCAAGCCCTTGCTTAATCGATTTACTGAGGGTACTGATTTTCCTGAGGGCTTCACTTATAATATTCATCATAATCGTCCTCTTCGCTTTGAGTGGGATTCATTTCATGAAACATGGAACCATCATACTACAGAGGTAACCTTCTCGGCACGAATTGGAAAACTCCTATTGGACGAAAGAACTGTTTCAGTTTCCATTGATCAAGATTCAGGCATACTAAAAATCAACCATCCAGAGATACCCTCTTTGCCTAATTGGAATTTCCAAGAGGTTCCAGAAGTCGAGGTTTCCTCACAAAGTCAGTCGCCTATCGTTAGTTGGCAAGTAGAACGAAGTGACATAAATACTACCTCGGTAAGTGATTATGTACTGGGAAAGTCAATCCCTGCTGGAGATGGAAGGAGCACTACGCTTTCTTATGTACCAGAAAGTGGGAGGAGTGGAAAAAGCGATGCTTTTCTCAAGGTTCAGATGGGGAAGTATGATTCCAACAGCATATGGGCAAATTACCTAAATGGTCCCTTCTTTAGATTGGTTTCGCCGCAGATCGGATTGGTTGAAGGCGAGTGGTACTCCTTTTTGGTCTGGTCGCGTCTTATCGAGAGTGGACCTGACCCATACGATCCACCTGTTCTTGCTCTTGAGACAGGTCCTCCAGTGAATAATCGGATGCAGGAGCATATATTGGGGCAGGTTAGAGCTGGAAAACGATGGAATTATCACCTTACCAATTTAGCCTACCAAGATTATGGTGGTGGTAGATTCTCCATCCGCCGCAGTTCGAAGCAAGGTAAGGCTGCTGGTGCTTTGATTGGGATCGATGATGTTGAGGTCTTTCATCATGAGCAAGTCACCGGCATCGGGGTATCTGTTTCCGGAGATAATTCTGAGAAACTTCGACTCAACTTTCTCTATAGAGGTATTTTCCATCCGGTAGAGTTAGATGTGGTTGGACAGGGACAAGGTGCAGTAGGGAAGTGGGCGAACAACCACGCCCACAACGACTATCTAGAGTTCTGGGCTGAGCTTGGTGGGTTTGGTTGTCTACTTTTACTTTTACCAGTTCTGTTTTTCCTTTCTAAGGCGTGGTTTGATGCAAGGTCTTCTACCCCAAGGCTCTTATTTCTCGTCGCTTCAGGTTCGATTTTGTTCAGTTTGATCATATTCTGGGAATTATTTGGTTGGGAGTTACGCCTAGTTATGATGATTCCAATGTTGATATTTCTAATTAGTGAATGGTGGATTGTACGCTCTTCAATTGCACGCTGGCTCTTCCTTGGTTGTTTTATTGTCGCTGCTATGGGTATTGTAGATTTTCCATTGCAGAATCCGGTGGTATTCTGCCTCTTCTCCATCTGTCTTACTATTGCTGGGAAGTATACAATGATCCAAACCCGTAATCATAGGGCCAAGGCAAATAGGGCATAATGGCAAAAAGCCTAAAGGTCTTACATATTTATTCCGGCAACCGATTTGGTGGAGCTGAGAACTACCTTCTTACTCTAGCCCGCAACAAAGACCTTTGTCCGCAAATGGAACATTCATTTGCACTTTGCTTCGAGGGATTACTATCCCAATCACTTTCAACATATGGTGCCGATTGCCATATTCTAGGGTCTGCACGTCTGAGCCGACCTTGGACTGTTTGGAAAGTGAGAAGACGTCTTTACCGTTTGATGAGAGCAAGTTGTCCGGACCTAGTGTTTTGTCACTCATACTGGCCACAGGTAGTGCTTGGTCCAGCTGTAATCAAAGCTGGTGTTCCTCTCGCTTATAGAGCTACAGATGTGCCACGCGGAGGACAGTGGCTAGAGAAAGCTGCTTCGAGAGTAATTCCCCAATTGGTAGTTGCGAACAGCAGGCACACTGAAAATGCCATTCTAGAGCACATGTACAAAAATGTGCCTATCAAAGTTATCTACAACCCCGTGGATAATAGAACTCCAAACAACGCCCGAAAGGTTCTTAGCCGCATTCGAGAAGACTTGGATACCGAATATGATAAAATAGTTTTCATGGTTGCCTCCAGACTAGTCCCTTTGAAGGGTTTGCACATTCTCCTAAAAGCACTGGGAACACTCTCCGATCGCCAAGATTGGCAATGTTGGATTGCAGGGGGTGCACAGGATGCAAATGAGGATGCCTACGCTACTCAACTTAGGGGTATCGCCTCAAAGCAGGGCATTTCTGATCGAGTCAATTTTCTTGGACATAGGAAGGATATCCCTGACCTTCTTTGTGCCGCAGATGTATACTGCCAACCCAATACTGAGCCCGATGCTTTTGGTATTATTTTCATCGAAGCACTTTACGCTGGTCTGCCCATTGTTACCTCAAAATTAGGTGGCCCAGTCGAGATTGTTAATGAGACCTGCGGACGGTTACTTCCTCCGGGTGACTTTAAGAATTTAGCCCTGGTACTCGAAGAAATTCTGGAGAATCCGGAGTTACGAAAAAGCCTTTCCAAGGGAGGACCAACTCAAGCCCAAACCATATCTGATCCAGTTCGCCAGATGCGCCATCTTTATGAGGCTTTTCTGAGTATCTGCAACTGACTTTAAATCACCACTTTTTAATTTCACCCGTAAAGTGGAGGTTTCTAGCGCCTGCAACTAGTTCTTTGATTGTGAGTCGCAAGACCGGATGTCGAAATTCAGGCTGAATCTCCATCATAGGCAAAAGTACGAAATCTCGCTCAGAAATTCCTGGGTGGGGTAAGATTAATTCTGGACATGTTATGACCGTCTCACCGTGAAAAAGTAGATCTAGATCAATGGCTCTTGGTCCGTTTTTAAATAACACTTTCTTGCCAAGGATATCTTCAATTTCCTTCATTTCGAAAAGGATGTCCTTGGGACTCATGTCCGTCTCGAGTTCTGCAACTGCGTTTAGGAAGTCAGGTTGGTCCGAAAAGCCATATGGCTTAGTTCGATAGAGAGAAGAGCGCTGCAGCACCCTACAATTTCTTGATTCAAGCTCCTTAAGGGCAGCGGAAAAGGTATTTGCAGGATTACCTAGGTTGCCACCTAAACCTATAAAAACCTTATCGTTCGACATGAAATTTGATCGCTTCCATCTCGAGCTTGCCTGTGTAACGGGGTTTGTCGATCGTCAGCTCGACTTTGCTCAAATTGAACTGCTTCTTAACACTGAGGGCTAGCTTATGGGCAAGGTTCTCCAAAGTGTTACCCCTGTGTTTGTGGCAGAAATTTCTCACAAACTCTACAACGTCCACGTAATCGATCCCGTCCGCAAGATCATCATCTTGAATCACTTTTAAGAATTCGGCGTGTAGGACTAATGATATTATCACACCCTGTTCAGTCAGTTTCTCTTCTGCATGGATGCCAATAACTGTGCGTGCCTGAATGCCATTAAGTATGAGCTTATTCATTTCAAATCGTTAGAAGTCGTGCCACATCGAGAGCCTGTTTAGTTTCTTGAACGTCGTGTACTCGGAGGATTTCCGCACCTTGGGATGCGCATTGCAAGGCCGCAGCGATTGAACCTCCGAGTCTCTGGTCGACTTCAGCGTTGAGAATATTGCCTATCCAAGACTTGCGAGAGGCGCCAACCAGAACTCCCCAATCCTTACCGCAGAAGCGTTTTGTATTACGCATCAATTCGATGCTTTGCTCGGGAGTCTTACCAAATCCTATGCCTGGATCGACCCAATAGCGTGGAAGATCGAATCTTTGAAGAATTGCATGTTGGCTTTCAAAAAACTTCAGCACGGCTTCAACAACATCATCATAGTCGGTATGCTGTTGCATGTTTAATGGTGGTGCAGGTGTATGCATGCACACTACTCCACAAGAGTGCTGTTCGGCGCATTCAAACAATTCATTCGTACCACCAAGAATGTCATTTATTATGTGCGCACCATTTTGGATTGCCGTAGTCTGGACCTCCATCTTACAGCTGTCTACCGAGACAAAGAATTTATCCTTCGGCAATTCTCGGAGTACTGGAAGTAAGCGGTCGAGTTCCTCCTCTACAGATACTGGTTGGCTGCCAGGTCGAGTGCTTTCTGCTCCAAGATCAATTATATCTGCACCTGCTTCTATAAGATTCTTTACCTTTCTGAGAGCATTTTCAGGAGCATGGTATTTGCCACCGTCACTAAAAGAGTCCGGAGTTAGGTTTAATATCCCCATAAGTAGAGGCCTATTGATAGTCATTTTTAGGCCTCTTATTTTGAAACACTTATCCATCGACTAGGTCCTCCCGATAGTGGCTTTGTACCACTCTTTTTTGGCTGATTCGTAGATGTCCTTAATCTCCTTGAATGCGAGATTTGATGAAGGCCGCCATTTTGACCCTTGCAGATCAACTAATCGGGCAACTTCTTTTCCAGAACCACATAGCAGAATTTCGTCCATCGAGTTTAGATCTGCTAGTTTTATGTCAACTGATTCCCACCTCCAGTGATCGGGAAGGTTTTCTTGAATAATTTGGCGTGTGATTCCATGGAGTGATTCTTGTGTCGGTGCCATGATAGTCTTTCCGCTAACTGATAGGAGATTGGTTGTAGCTCCCTCCAGTGTATAACCATCTTGGTTTATTAGCAGGAGTTCTTCGGCATTTCGGTCGATCTGATTGAGTTTATTGTAAAGCATAATATCCATTAAAGATTTTGCCTTAGGTTTATGCCTTTTGATTTTGCAGATTCGTCCTGCTAAATCTGCGCCTTTCCCAGTCTGTAGATGACTCGATATGAAAAGTCCTTCAGTTGCGACCGCAATGCGCAAAAGGCAGGGCTTTTTAAGCTTTCCCATCAATATTTGAATCCTTTCACCTATGAAGAATTCAGAAAATGGATTGTCTAAGCCTAGATATTCAAGGGATTCATTTAGTCTGATAATGTGTTTTTCGTAAAAAAGAGGCATTGTCTGATTAATTTCTATCAGCGTAGTTGTGTAGGCCCCTTTCATTCCCCAGGGATTCCTAAAAGGAATCGGTTCGTGTTTAGGATTCCAAGCGGCCTCGAAGGCAGTTTGTAAGGATTTTTTGGCCATTATCAGTCAGAAAGGAATCTGGATGAAACTGAAAACCATAGATTTCAAGCTCAGGAATTTCAAATGAGAGTGGAATGGATGCATCCTTATCCCATCCTGTAATCTCAACATTAGTTGGCACAGTTTTGGGATCGATTTGTAACGAGTGATATCTACCAACAGCTATGGTTTCAGGAATATCTCGGTAGGCATGGCTATCAGGGACTGTTAGCAGTGAAGTGCGCACGCCGTGAAGAACTTTCTCTTGGCGTACTGTTTGGGCGCCCTCAGCGTGTAAAATCAGCTGAAATCCAAGGCAAACACCTAGTATTGCAATATGACCTCGGGCCTTCTGGTAGAGTTGGATCGAAGCGGGGTAATCTTCGGGTTGACCAGGTCCTGGAGAGAATACAAGCGTTGAAAATAAGCTTGGGTCTAGTCTGAATGCTTCTTCTTGATCAAAGACTTGTACTTGATCTTCCAACTGAAGCATGTGAACCAGATTGTAGGTGAAAGAGTCCTTGTGGTCCAGTACGGCGATCATCGTCTTTTCTCTAGCAGATCGAGCAACGCTTGAGCTTTGATTTGGTTTTCCTTATACTCATAACCTGGCTCCGATTCTACAACAATACCGCCTCCAGCTTGTACATGACAGGACCCATCCATCTGGCAAAGTGTCCGGATAATGAGATTAAAATTTAGATCTCCATTGTCATGCACAACACCGAAGGAGCCTGTATA